>NZ_JBEAJA010000043.1:0-88914 GCF_040064755.1 Klebsiella sp. GB_Kp056
AAGGGAAGTGAAATCGTGCATATCGGGATCCTTGCCAAAAGTGGCTCTATGCTACTCCCCCCCAGTAGTAAAATACTACCCCCCAGTAGAAAAAGAGGCTGATAAAAGGGATCATGCTATGCTGGCAAGCGTTGCCGGCGTCGAAGGTCGGGCAATGACGGCAGAATAAAACGGTGGATCGCGCAATGTCACACACAGTGAGAGACAAAAAGAAGTTACTGACCCGGCTGAAGAAAATTCAGGGGCAGAGTACCGCATTAGAGAAAATGCTTAATCGCGAGCATGAGTGCGCTGAGGTGCTACAGCAGCTGGCGGCGATCCGCGGCGCGGTCAATGGCATGATGCTGCAGGTTATCCAGGGGCATTTGACCGACCATGTGGTGAAAGAGCCAGATGAGACGCAGCGTGAAGCGGATCTGGAGACGGTGATGCAGGTGATTAAATCCTATCTGAAGTAGCCTCCGGCAGAGGGCGGCGAAGAGGCCGCGCCCGCTGACCTTCTGCGCAGGCTGCCTGCCGCTTAATGCGCATGGAGATTATCTTCCGCCCACTGAATAAATGACTCTTTTGGCAGCGCTTTGCTGTACAGCCACCCCTGGGCGTACTGAACGCCATGCTGTCGCAGCCAGTCGCGCTGGCTTTCGGTTTCCACCCCTTCGGCGACGGTGGTCAGATTGAGCGCCTTGGCCATTTCAATAATGTGCGGCGTCAGCGGCCGGTACTCGAGGGTATCGACAAAGGATTTATCGATTTTCAGCGTGTCGACGTCCAGTTTCTGCAGATAGCTCAGACTGGAGTAGCCAGTACCGAAATCGTCAATCGAGATCCGATGGCCAGCCTGACGGTAGTGAGCGATCACCGGCATGGTGGTCTCCGGGTCGACAAACCCGCGCTCGGTGATCTCAAGGATGATCTGTTCGGCGGCGATCCCCCAGTGCTGCAGCTGATCGTGTAACAGCGTGGGCAGGGTGGGAGAGCGTAAGTCATCCACCGACAGGTTGATGGAGATATGCACTTCCGGCCGCTGCCTCAGCCAGGGGCCCAGATCGGCGAAAATTTTCCTGACGATATCTTCCGTCAGCTGGGTGATCAGTCCGGTCTGCTCGGCCAGGGGAATAAAGATATCCGGCGATAAATAGGTACCGTCGGGTTGCTGCCAGCGCGCCAGCGCTTCGGCTCCGGCGATTTTCCCGTCCTGCAATGAAATAATCGGCTGATAGTGAACCTGAATCGCCTGGGAATGGAGGGCGTCCAGCATACTGTTACGCGGTGAACGCAGGTGTCTCAGCAGGCGCAGCAGCAGCCAGGTGGCAAGCAGGCTGGTGAAGATGCCGGCCGGGAGCCAGAAGATCAACTGCTGCCGTATGTGCTGCTGCAGGGGCAGGGTGGATGACCAGGTCACAATGCCGGATCCCAGCTCGGGAATGCGCTGGATCCGGTAGACCGTATTATCCAGGGTAAGCATATTCAGGTGCGGGTCTTTAATCCGTTGCCAGGCCTTCGCCGGCAGCGGCTGGCTGCTGATCACCATTTTCAGATGGTCCAAACCAAACAGCATGCTATGGATCTTCTCCTCGCTGACGGGCGCCACATCAATGAAGGAGATGGGATCGATCATTACCATATGCTGCTGGCTGGCCATGGCCGTCATCTGGTGATTGAGGCCAAGATCGTTAATCGAGGTCAGCCAGGTGCGATAGCCGTCGGAGGCAATGTGGTCCGGTGGCGGGAAGGTCACCGCGACGCTATGGTCTTCCAGGGAGGAGCATTGCGGCACGGAATCCTGCAGCCAGAGCACTTCCTGAACGTAGCGGTGGGTATAGGCGATCCGGCGGAGCATGAGCAGATGTTCAGGGCTACAGGACGAGGCTGTATGTGCATCGGCCTCCCGCAGCGCTTCCCGGGCCTGATCGGCGACCTGCAGCGTGCGGACGACGATGCGGTTGGAATAATCATCCAGTTCACGATAGAACTGCATTTTGGCCTGCCGCGCCGCCTGCCAGATGCTGAGCGAGATGGGCAGGATGATGGCCAGTATCAGCACCCCTGTAAACAGCGCCATCAGATGCCGGGTCCTCATGCCTGTGTCCTTATCGTTCGCCGGGTGTCATCAGTATATGCGAAAGATAAACCGGGCGCAGTGGGAGAAATCGCGCTGTGTGGGGAAAAAAACCGGCATCACAATAGCCTGCGATGCCGGGAGAGAAGGATGATTCCGATGCAGCAGAATAAAAATGAGGGTGTGAATGCCGGGCAGGATGTATTCCGGCATTCAGTCGCAGCATACGCTGCGCAGATGACAGCAATATGTTGGCTTAGTGCGCGTCTGGCGCCGTGATATCGGCGCTGATGCGCAGATTGTTCTCATCAAACACCATGCAGAAGCGGTCATCGAAGGCCAGATTAATCTTCTGCCACGGGCGGAAATGGACGTCGCCGGGCAGCAGAACCTTGACGTTATCGTGACCATAGCACTGGCCGAACAGGTAGGTATTGTTGCCCAGACGTTCCACCACTTCACATTGAAACTCCACCACGGTACCGGTGGAGACTTCAGGCGTAAGGTGCTCTGGCCGGATCCCCAGCGTTACCGCGGCGCCGGGGTTAAGCGGTTGGGTGGCAACGTTCAGGGTGAGCTGATGGTCCTGGGCGAGGGTGACCGTTAAACGCTCTGGCTGCCAGTCGCTGACGGTGGCGGGTAAAAAGTTCATCTTTGGCGAGCCGATAAAACCGGCGACGAATTTGTTGACCGGATTGTAGTAAAGCGCCATCGGCGAACCCATTTGTTCAACCTTTCCGTAGTTCATGACCACGATTTTATCAGCGAGAGTCATCGCCTCCACCTGATCGTGAGTGACATACACCATGGTGGTCTTCAGCTCCTGGTGCAGGCGGGCAATATGCAGGCGCATATCGACGCGCAGTTCCGCGTCGAGGTTAGAAAGCGGCTCATCGAACATAAACACCCGGGGATTACGCACGATAGCGCGGCCAATGGCCACGCGCTGCCGCTGGCCGCCGGAGAGCTGCTTCGGTTTACGGTCCAGCAGGTGAGAGAGCTGCAGCGTTTTGGCCACCATTTCCACCTGGCGACGGATCTCCGCTTTCGGCACTTTATTCACCTTCAGCCCGTAGCCCATATTCTCCGCCACCGTCATGTGCGGGTAGAGCGCATAGGACTGAAAAACCATCGCCACGCCGCGGCGGGCGGGGACCACATCGTTCATCACCTCATCGCCGATCAGCACCTCCCCGTCGCTAACCTCTTCCAGCCCGGCAATCATACGTAACAGCGTCGATTTTCCACAGCCGGAAGGGCCGACGAAGACCGCAAACTCGCCATCTTCAATATCGAGATTGACCTGGTGCAGCGTCACCGTGCTGCCGAACCTTTTGGTGACATTCCTCAGTCGTATATTGGACATCCACATTCCCCGAAGTGAGTAGCCGTTGTTTGCCGTTGGCGTGTCGCTGATTTGAGTGAAATTGTATTACGTGTAACAAAACAGCGTGACGATATTCAACAGCGCTAAAATCATGTCCTGACTATAACTTCCGCGGATTTTGCGCCATACAGCAGCGTTTCATTTCTGCAAGGATGATCACACAACTGGCAGCTTATGGTAGTTTTATCCCCAATCAAAGCGTAGCGTATAACAAAAGCGAATCAGCGTCTGTTTTCTATGTAACAACGCAGTTTAAAATGATTTTTTTTCTGGCTGACAGACGTAATTCAAATAAAAACCATTAAATTGTTATACCTTCACATGAGGTTGATAATGAAAAAGAACACGCTTGCTGCACTGATCCTTACCACCCTCGCGGCGGGGCAACTTACCAGCCTGCAGGCGCATGCCGCCGGGCAGCTCAACGTTTGGGAAGACATTAAAAAATCCACTGGCATCAAAACCGCGGTCAGCGATTTTGAGAAGCAGTACAACGTGAAGGTCAATCTGCAGGAGATGCCTTATGCCCAGCAGCTGGAAAAGCTGCGCCTCGACGGCCCGGCGGGCATTGGGCCGGACGTGCTGGTGATCCCGAATGACCAGCTCGGCGGCGCCGTCGTTCAGGGGCTTCTCTCGCCGCTCAACGTCGAGCAGGCGAAACAGGATGCCTTTACGCCAGCCTCTATCAATGCCTTCCGCATGGACAACGCGCTGTACGGCATCCCGAAAGCGGTGGAAACCCTGGTGCTTATCTACAACAAGGACCTGATCGATAAGCCGCTGGACAGCCTGCAGGCCTGGCTGGACTACTCGAAGACCCAGCGCGAGCAGAACAAATACGGCCTGCTGGCGAAGTTTGATCAGATCTACTACAGCTGGGGAGCCATTGGCCCGATGGGCGGCTATATCTTCGCGAAGAACGACGGCGGCGGTTTCAACCCGCAGCAGGTGGGGCTCAATACTCCCGGCGCTGTGGAAGCCGTGACCTTCCTGAAAAAATTCTATGCCGAGAAGGCTTTCCCTGCAGGGATCCTCGGCGATAACGGGCTGAACGCCATTGATTCGCTGTTTACCGAGAAAAAAGCGGCGGCGGTGATCAACGGCCCCTGGGCCTTCCAGCCGTATGAAGCCGCCGGTATCAACTACGGCGTGGTGCCGCTGCCGACCCTGCCGGACGGCAAGCCGATGAGCTCCTTCCTCGGCGTTAAGGGCTACGTGGTATCGACCTGGAGTAAAGACAAGGCGCTGGCGCAACAGTTTATCGAGTTCATCAACCAGCCGCAGTATGTAAAAGCCCGCTATGTCGCCACCGGCGAAATCCCACCGCTGAAGGCGATGATTGACGACCCGGTGATTAAAAATGACGAAAAGGCCAGCGCCGTCGCCGTACAGTCGGCGCGGGCGATGGCCATGCCGGGCATTCCGGAGATGGGGGAAGTGTGGGGGCCGGCTAATGCCGCGCTTGAACTGAGCCTCACCGGCAAGCAGGCGCCGCAGGCCGCGCTCGATAACGCGGTGAAACAGATCAAGATGCAGATCGAAGCGATGCAGGCCAGCAATCAGTAATTTACCGTCACGTGAAGTCACCGAGCGGGAGGGGGACCTCCCGTTTGTAGAAGGAGTCGAGTGTGAGCATCCATTCCAGCGAAAATTTTAGCGACGCGCGCGGGCCCGGGCGCCATGCGTGGTGCGGCCTGCTGCTGGCAATCGTGCCGGGTTTCGGCCAGTTTTATCATCGCCAGTGGCTGAAGGGGCTGGTCTTCCTGGTGTTGTTGAGCAGCTTTCTGGGTATTTTTTATGACTTCCTGCGCGAGGGGCTGTGGGGGCTCTATACCCTGGGTGAAGAGGTGCCCCGGGATAACTCTATCTTCCTGTTAGCGGAGGGGATTATCAGCGTGCTGATCGTCGCTTTTGGCGTGCTGATCTATTTTCTCTCGCTGCGGGACGCGTGGCTGAACGGCAAAAAACGCGATGAGGGAGTCGCGCTGAACAGCGTGCGTAAGCAGTACCAGATGCTGCTGAGCGATGGCTTCCCGTACCTGATGATCACGCCAGGCTTTATTCTGCTGGTCTTTGTGGTGATCTTTCCCATTCTGTTTGGTTTCGCCATCGCCTTCACCAACTATAACCTGTACCACACGCCGCCGGCGAAGCTGGTGGACTGGGTGGGCCTGAAAAACTTCGTCAATATTTTCACCCTCTCCATCTGGCGCTCCACCTTCCTGGATGTGCTGCAGTGGACCGTGGTGTGGACGCTGCTGGCGACCACCCTGCAGTGTACGGTGGGCGTGCTGTTGGCGATTCTGGTGAACCAAAAAGATCTGCGCTTTAAGCCGCTGATCCGCACTATCTTTATTTTGCCGTGGGCGGTGCCGGGGTTTGTCACCATCCTCGTCTTTGCCGGGATGTTCAATGACTCCTTCGGGGTGATTAACAACGCGATCCTGTCATTCTTCGGCATCAGTCCAAAGGCATGGCTGACCGACCCGTTCTGGACCAAAACCGCGCTGATCATGATGCAGACCTGGCTTGGCTTCCCGTTTGTCTTTGCCATGACCACCGGCGTGCTGCAGGCGATCCCGGACGATCTGTATGAAGCGGCGACGATGGACGGCGCCAGCGCCTTTACCCGCCTGCGCACCATCACCCTGCCGCTGGTGCTGTACGCGATCGCGCCGATCATCATCACCCAGTACACCTTCAACTTTAATAATTTCAACATCATTTATCTGTTTAACAACGGCGGCCCTGCGGTGGCGGGATCTAACGCCGGCGGGACGGATATTCTGGTGTCGTGGATCTATAAGCTGACGATGTCCTCGTCGCAGTACGCCATCGCGGCGACCATCACTATCCTGCTGTCGATCTTCGTCGTCGGCCTGGCGCTGTGGCAGTTCCGCGCCACCAAATCCTTCAAAAATGACGACATGGCGTAAGGGAAGCAACATGGCTCAATCACCCAGTATTAAACGCGAAAAGTGGATCCGACTCTCTCTCACCTGGCTGGTGGTTATCCTGGTCTCGGTGGTGATTATCTATCCGCTGGTCTGGACCGTCGGGGCGTCGCTGAACGCCGGCAATAGCCTGCTGAGTACCTCGATCATTCCGGAAAATCTGTCGTTCCAGCACTATGCCGATCTGTTCAATGGCAATGTGAATTACCTTACCTGGTACTGGAACTCGATGAAAATCAGCTTCCTGACCATGGTGCTGACCCTGATTAGCGTCAGCTTTACCGCCTACGCCTTCTCCCGCTTCCGCTTTAAAGGGCGGCAGAACGGGCTGATGCTGTTCCTGCTGCTGCAGATGATCCCGCAGTTTTCCGCGCTGATTGCCATCTTTGTGCTGTCGCAACTGCTTGGCCTGATTAACAGCCATCTGGCGCTGGTGCTGATCTACGTCGGGGGAATGATCCCGATGAACACCTGGCTGATGAAGGGGTATCTCGACGCGATCCCCAAAGATCTGGATGAGTCCGCCCGCATGGACGGCGCCAGCAGCTTTCGCATCTTTATCGAGATCATCATGCCGTTGTCGAGGCCGATCCTCGCGGTGGTGGCGCTGTTCTCCTTCACCGGCCCGCTGGGGGATTTCATCCTCTCCAGCACCATCCTGCGTACCCCGGATAAATACACCCTGCCTATCGGTCTGTATAACCTGGTGGCGCAAAAAATGGGGGCCAGCTACACCACCTACGCGGCGGGGGCGGTGCTGATTGCCGTGCCGGTCGCGATCCTCTATCTGGCGTTACAAAAATACTTCGTCTCCGGCCTGACCTCGGGCAGTACTAAAGGATAAGCACATGAAAAGATTTACACCCGCATGGCTTGCGGTTTGTCTGGCATGCAGTTTTTCCCCCCCTTCGCTGGCGGCGGACGCGCTTGAAACCCGCGACTTTCAGGGCATGCCGGCGGACTTTATTAAAGGCGCGGATATCTCCACGCTGCTGGATGCTGAAAAGCACGGGGCGACCTTCTACGACCAGAATAACCAGCGTAAGGATCCGATCGCGATTCTGAAAGAGAACGGCGTCAACTATGTTCGCCTCCGCCTGTGGGTGGATCCGCAATCGGCAAGCGGCGAGGGCTATGGCGGCGGGAATAACGATCTGGCCACGACCCTGGCGCTGGCGAAACGCGCGAAAGCCCAGGGAATGAAGCTGCTGCTCGACTTTCATTACAGCGATTTCTGGACCGATCCCGGCAAGCAGTTCAAACCGAAGGCCTGGGAAAAGATGGATTACCCACAGCTGAAAACGGCGATTCATGACTATACCCGGGATACCATCGCCCGCTTTAAGCAGGCGGGCGTCCTGCCGGATATGGTGCAGATCGGCAATGAGATCAATGGCGGTATGCTGTGGCCGGAAGGGAAAAGCTGGGGGCAGGGGGGCGGAGAGTTCGACCGGCTGGCTGGTCTGCTGAACGCGGCCATTGATGGCCTGAAGGCGAACCTGCACAACGGCGAGCAGGTGAAAATCATGCTGCATCTGGCTGAAGGTACCAAAAACGATACCTTCCGCTGGTGGTTTGACGAAATAGAGAAACGCCATGTGCCGTATGACGTGATCGGTTTGTCGATGTACACCTACTGGAACGGGCCGATCAGCGCCCTGAAGGCCAATATGGATGACATCAGCAAACGCTATAACAAAGACGTTATTGTCGTCGAGGCGGCCTATGCCTATACCCTGGCCAATTGCGATAACGCGGAAAATAGTTTCCAGGCCAAAGAGGAAAAGGATGGGGGATATCCCGCCAGCGTGCAGGGACAATATCGCTATATCCACGATCTGATGCAGGCGGTCATCGATGTTCCCGACCAGCGCGGCAAAGGGATTTTTTACTGGGAGCCCACGTGGATTGCCGTTCCGGGAAATACCTGGGCCACCCCGGCGGGGATGAAATATATCCATGACGAATGGAAAGAGGGCAATGCGCGTGAAAATCAGGCGCTATTTGATTGTCAGGGAAAAGTATTGCCGTCGGTAAAAGTATTTAATTAATTTTTTGTCGTTTTTTTCAGGAAGTTTATTATGAATAAATTTGCACCTTTACATCCAAAGGTTAATACGCTGCTGCATGGCGCAGATTATAACCCGGAACAATGGGAGAATGACCCCGATATTATTGATAAAGACATTGCCATGATGCAGCAGGCAAAATGTAATGTGATGTCGGTGGGAATATTTAGCTGGGCGAAACTTGAGCCGTGCGAAGGGGTATTTGATTTCGCCTGGCTGGATACTATCCTCGATAAACTGTATGCCGCCGGCATTCATGTTTTTCTGGCCACGCCGAGCGGCGCGCGTCCGGCGTGGATGTCACAGCGCTATCCGCAGGTTCTGCGGGTGGGGCGCGATCGGGTGCCAGCCCTGCACGGCGGCCGTCACAACCACTGTATGTCATCGCCGGTGTATCGTGAGAAGACCCTTAAAATCAATACTCTGTTGGCGGAGCGCTATTCTGCGCATCCGGCGGTGCTGGGCTGGCATATTTCCAATGAATATGGCGGCGAATGTCATTGCGAGCGCTGCCAGACTCGCTTTCGCGACTGGCTGAAGGCGCGGTACCAGACCCTGGAGAATCTCAACCAGGCCTGGTGGAGCACTTTCTGGAGCCATACCTACAGCGACTGGTCGCAGATTGAATCGCCTGCGCCGCAGGGCGAGGTGTCGATCCACGGCCTGAATCTGGACTGGCATCGCTTTAATACCGCCCAGGTGACCGATTTCTGCCGCCATGAAATCGCCCCGCTGAAGGCGGCGAATGCCGCCCTGCCGGTGACCACCAACTTTATGGAGTATTTTTACGATTACGACTACTGGCAGCTGGCGGAGGTGCTGGACTTTATCTCCTGGGACAGCTATCCGATGTGGCACCGCGACAAAGACGAAACCGCGCTGGCCTGTTATACCGCGATGTATCACGACATGATGCGCAGCCTGAAGGGCGGCCAGCCGTTTGTGCTGATGGAGTCCACGCCGGGCGCCACCAACTGGCAGCCGACCAGCAAACTGAAGAAACCGGGGATGCATATTCTCTCTTCGCTGCAGGCGGTGGCGCATGGCGCCGACTCGGTGCAGTATTTCCAGTGGCGCAAGAGCCGTGGTTCGGTTGAGAAATTCCACGGCGCGGTGGTCGACCACGTTGGGCATATTGATACCCGCATTGGCCGTGAAGTCAGCCAGCTCGGCGAGATCCTCAGCAAGCTGCCGGCGGTGAGGGGGTGTCGCACCGAGGCGAAAGTGGCGATTATTTTCGACCAGCAGAACCGCTGGGCGCTTGATGACGCCCAGGGGCCGCGCAATCTGGGTATGGAGTATGAGAAGACGGTCAATGAGCACTACCGTCCGTTCTGGGAGCAGGGCATCGCCGTCGATGTGATTGACGCCGACGCTGATTTAACGCCGTACCGGCTGGTGATCGCCCCGATGTTATACATGGTGCGCGACGGCTTTGCCGGGCGGGCGGAGGCGTTCGTCGCCAGCGGCGGCCATCTGGTGACTACCTACTGGACCGGCATCGTCAACGAGTCCGATCTCTGCTATCTCGGCGGCTTCCCGGGCCCGCTGCGCAATCTTCTGGGCATCTGGGCGGAGGAGATCGACTGTCTGAATGACGGCGAGTTTAATCTGGTGCAGGGCCTGGCCGGGAATCAGTGCGGTCTTCAGGGCCCCTATCAGGTGCGCCATCTCTGTGAACTGATCCATACCGAAAGCGCGCAGACGCTGGCCACCTACCGGGATGATTTTTATGCCGGAAGGCCAGCGGTGACGGTGAACGGCTTCGGGAAAGGTAAAGCCTGGCATGTGGCCTCCCGCAACGATTTGGCCTTCCAGCGCGACTTTTTTGCCGCCCTGAGCAAGGAGCTGGCGCTGCCGCGGGCGATCGCGGCGGATTTACCGCCCGGAGTGGTGGCCACCGCGCGCACCGACGGTGAGAGTACATTTGTCTTCCTGCAGAACTACAGCGCGCAAAGCCATACCCTGAGCCTGCCGCCAGGGTATCGGGATTGCCTGACCGACGCGGCGGTGTCGGACCCGCTGACCCTGTCAGCATGGGATTGCCGTATTATCCGTCGCCACGCGTAATCCTTTTTCTCCACGCCTGCTCTGCCGAGCAGGCTTTTTTTTATCTATTACCCTGGAGTTTATGATGGTGAGTTTAAAATCTTTCCTGCACTATTTCTCGCCTGCGCGTCCGGCACAGCCGTTAAGCGAAGCGGAAAAACAGCAAATCGAGGCGCTGATTCAGGCCTTCGGCGGTGAAGCGAATATTACCCAAGTGGACGCCTGTATTACCCGTCTGCGGGTAACGGTTCGTCATCTGGCGGCCGTGGACTCTGACGCATTACAGCAGCAGGGCGCGCTGGGCGTCATTATTCTTGGTCAGCAGGTTCATGCTATTTTCGGTAAGCAGTCCGATGCGCTACGTCAATTGCTGGATGACCATTTTGCCGCGCGGAAATAAATAAAACGGGATAACCTGAAAACAGGTTATCCCGAAAATAAGACAAAGACAGCAGTGGCAATAATGATTACCGGAGGGTAATTAATGACCTTAGCGTTGGAGATATCAATAACGTATTTTTCTTACCAGAGCGATATTACCACCAGGCCTCAACCTGCACGCCGAAATTCCAGGTATTATTCGCCGTCTGGTCTTCAAATGGTTTACCATCTTCGGAATCATTCAGATACGACGCGAAAATACGTAATTCCGGACGTGACATAAAGTCCGGCCCGTCCGCCAGACCCAGCGCAATGGTATATTTCTCACCGGCCTGTTTGTAACTGGTGCCATTGTTGTAGCTGTCTTTCTGATAGAAACCGCCGACTTCGCCAATCAGGCGCACGTAGTCGGTGAACTGATACTGCCCGCGGGCGACCAGCGACAGCATCCGCGTTTTGTCGGTGTAGTCGGTAATATCATCCGCCGAGCCCCAGGTCAGAACGTGGTTGATGGAGAACTTCTCGGTAATGGGGATCAGACCGGTGTTAATCACGCGATAGCCGGTGGCGTCATTCACGTAGTTCCACATATCGTACCAGCCGCCGCCCTGGGAGACCATATTCTGCGCCAGCCCTTTGTTGGCATACTGCAGCACGGTTTTGTTATAGCCGCCCAGCATATCCTGACTGATTTCACCGGTTAGCATCACGCCATTTTCGGCATCGTACAGCCCGCCGTAGCTGTCCTGTTTTTTGGTGGTGTTCGGCATGGCGTAGTCGATGCCGAATTCGGTCCACGACCCGGACCACGGCTTCCATCCCGCATAGCGTAAATCGATATAGTTGATATTGACGTTGCTGTCGCCATCGACGCGATAGTCAACGTCGTTGGCATCGCCGCGGATCCACGCCAGCGAGACGGCGCCCGGGCCAAGGGTGTAGTTTTCCACCCCGGCCCCGGAGCCGGAAATGTTCCAGTATTTGGTATCGATGATGTGCAGATCGTGACGCTGATAGTAACGTTTGCCGCCCCAGATCACCGCATTCGGATCGCCCGGGATCAGCCCTTTGATCTGCAGATTCAGCTGACGTAAGCCGAACTGCGCGTCATCGTTCAACGTGGTTTCATTATCGTTAGAGCCATCGGAGACCATGCTGACCATGCTGTCGAGATAGAAACTGACATCATCTTTTTTGTAGACCTCGGAGCCCAATTCCAGTTCGCCATAGGTATCCGATTCGTTCCCCAACCGGCCCAGCTTGTTCTTTTGCCATTCCGCTTCGCTACCGTCGCCGGAGACCCCAACCCCGGCGCGCAAATAGCCATGAAAATCAACGGTCGGGATCGCAGCGGTAGCCGCAAAGGCGGAAGGGGTGATTAGCGCAGCGGCTAATGCTGTGGAAAGGGCGCGCAGTGTCGTATTCATCTCTATCCTCTTATTGTTTTGTATTACGTTCACATAACTGATGTCATAAAATGCCTAAATGTAACTTCAGGCAAACGAGATATGATTATTGTGTGACTAAGTGCAAATAATAACGCTGGTTTTTGTTGTGATGAGTGAGGTGATTCACAATTAACCTGGTTGTGAACGTAATACTTTTTGTGGTCTAATTTTGCGGTGAGAAGTGGCGGTGAGCGTTTTTTCAAATGGCCCCTGTTACAATCATGGGATAACAACATAAGGAACCGGACCATGAAGTCTAAAAGCGCTACTCTGGAAGACGTCGCACGTCATGCGGGTGTCTCTTACCAGACCGTGTCCAGGGTACTCAACAAATCTGCCAATGTATCCGAAGCGACGCGCCGCAAGGTGGAGAAATCGATAGAGGCTCTACGCTATGTGCCCAACCGGCTGGCGCAGCAGCTGGTGGGGAAGGAGAGCCAGACGGTGGGGCTGGTGACGATTTCGCTGGCCTGGCATGCCCCCTCCCAGGTAGCGGCGGCGGTAAAACGCTATGCCAACCTGGAAGGTTACCAGGTCCTGATTTCGATGATCGATGAGAGCGTCAATCAAAGCATCCAGGATTCCATCAATGAGCTGAAGTCTCAGCGGGTGGATAAGGTCATTATCAACGTGCCGCTGGAGACCGAACAGGCGCAGAAAATCGCCGCTGACAACGATGATATCGTCTGCCTGTTTCTCGATGTTGATCCCTACAGTTCCGTGTTTAACGTTTCGTTTAACCCGGCGGACGGCACCCGGGCCAGCGTCAAATATCTCTACGAGATGGGGCATCGGGAGATCGCGCTGCTGGCGGGGCCGGACAGCTCCGTATCGGCCAAACTGCGGCTGAAAAGCTGGCTGGAGACCCTGGATGGCTACGGTCTGAAGCCGGTGACCGTCCTGCACGGCAACTGGGATGCGCAAAGCGGCTACGCCGGCGCGCTGCAGATGCTGCGTGAAACGCCGAACTTCAGCGCTGTGCTGGTGGGCAATGACCAGATGGCGCTGGGGGTGCTCAGCGCCTTCCATCAGCATCAGGTGGCGGTGCCGGGAGAGAAATCGGTGATTGGCTATGACGATACCTATGAAAGCTCCTTTTTCTATCCGGCATTGAGTACGGTATCGCTGGACCTCGACCTGCAGGGTAAAGAGGCGGTGCGGCGGATCCTCGCCAGTACCAGCGGCGCGGCGCATACCTCATCCATCCTGCCGGCGCGCCTGGTGATTCGCCATTCCAGCGGCGCCAGAGTCGAGCAGGGGAAAGATCTGCAGGCTATCGCGGAGCAACTTCGCGCTATCGCCCACCGTCTGGCGCCCTGAAGCCAAAGGCGAGGAAACTCGCCTCTTTGTTATTACCCCTGCTATGACCATGGTTGATCTTTGTCGTGGAACGGCGTAACTTAATTGTTATGTTATAACATAATTACGAGGTCATCATGAAAGCCCATATCCATCCTCCCTATCGCACGGTGGTGTTTCACGACACCAGCGCCAATGAATATTTTAAAGTTGGCTCAACCATCCGCACCGAACGCGTAATTGAGCTCGACGGTAAGACGTATCCGTATGTGACGATCGATGTCTCATCGAAATCGCATCCTTACTACACCGGCAAACAAAAAACGTTCGCCAGCGAGGGTAGCGCGGCCCGTTTCCGCCAGCGCTTCGGCGGCTTTATTGATGCAAAAAGGAAAGCATGATGCAGGTCGTTAACTCATTACGCAGCGCCAAACAGCGCCACCCGGATTGCCAGCTGGTCAAACGCAAAGGGCGGCTGTACGTGATCTGTAAGAGCAACCCCCGCTTTAAAGCGGTGCAGGGGCGCAAAAAACGTCGTTAACGGAAGCTTTCCAGGGGACGGCGCTGCTGGCCGTCGGCGGTAAAATTGTCGGCGGCCAGCCATTGGCGCATGGCGCTATCCAGCTCCGGCCATTCGCCATCAATCACTGAAAACCAGTCCGTGTCCCGGTTGTGTCCTTTGCTCACCAGCGCCTGACGAAAACGTCCTTCGTACTGAAATCCCAGTCGCCTTGCCGCCCGGCCTGACGGCGTATTGAGGCTATTGCATTTCCATTCATAGCGACGGTAGCCGAGCGTCCCGAAAACATACTGCATCAACAGCCAGTGCGCTTCGGTGGCCATAGCCGTTCGGCTCAGCAACGGAGAGAAATGGACATGCCCCACCTCGACCACGCCGTGGTTGGCATCGATGCGCATTAACGCCAGCGACCCGACCGCCGTCCCGCGCTGCTGGTCAACGACGGCGAAATGGATAGGATCGGTCAGCGTCGCAACCTGCGCCACCCAGGCGCTAAATTCAGCCAGACTGCTTTCCGGTTCGCGCAGCAGCCACGTCCAGCTGCGGGCGTCGGGCGCCAGCTGGTGGGCAGCAAACAGATCGCTGGCGTGGGCGAGGGTGAGCGGTTCGAGCCGACAGCGGCTGCCCTGAAGTACCTGCCGCGTTGGCCAGGGGCGGGGTTGCCAGTCGGGCAGCGCGGCGCCGAGCGCCTGTCCAAACTGATTGTATTCACACATTGCGGTTTCCTTATTGGGGATGTACAGGCAGCGTACGCGCTGGCTGGTTCCATAAAAAGTGCCACCAGAGTATATTTTTATGGATCCACGAGGAGGTGACATGAACATACCGGACGATGCGTTTTATGGGTTGGTGACGCAGGGGATGCGGCAGCGAACGGACGAAACTCTGCAGCGGGCCCTTTACCACACTTTGCGCCATGCCATCCTGCAGGGAACCCTGGCGGCCAGCTGCCGTTTGCCAGGATCGCGCGTGATTGCCGGTCGACTGCATCTGTCGCGCAATACGGTGAATGCCGCACTCGAGCAGCTGACGCTGGAAGGATACCTGACGCGAAGCCGTCAGGGGACGCAGGTTGTGCCGCTCGCCGCCAGCCGCCGGCAGGAGGTAAACGCGCCACCCGTTGTGCTGTCTGAGCGGCTGCAGGGGCTGCCAGCCGCTATGCGCCGTGACTCGCCGGCGCTGCTGTTTACGCCTGGCATGCCGGCGGTGAACTATTTCCCGCTGCCGCTGTGGCGGCGGTTATTGGATAAAGCATTGCGCGGCGAGGGCAGCACGCTGCTGGGCTACGGTGAGGCCGCGGGCGATCCCCAGCTGCGGGAGGCGATCGCTCGCCATCTGGCGCTCTCCCGGGGTATTCAGTGCGATATCCGGCAGATCGTCATCACCGAGGGGGCGCTGGAAGGGGTCAACTTATGCGCCTCGCTGTTGACCAACCCGGGCGATACCGTGTGGCAGGAAGAGCCGGGATACCTGGGCGCCAGGAGTGGTTTCCAGCGGGCGGGGCTGCAGGTCTGCGGGATGGCCGTCGATCATGAAGGGATGTGTATGGCCAACGGCGCGGCAGAGCCACCCCGGCTGATTTTCACCTCTCCCTCTCATCAGTATCCCCTTGGGAGCGTTATGAGCGCCGCGCGGCGTCTGGCGCTGGTGGAGTATGCCCATCGGCACGGCGCGTGGATTGTGGAGGATGACTACGACAGCGAGTTTCGCCACAGCGGAGAGCCGATCCCGGCGATGCTGGGAATGGTCCCGGATGCCCCGGTGGTCTATCTCGGCACCTTCAGCAAAACCCTTTTTCCGGCGCTGCGTATCGGTTTTATGGTAATGCCGCCCGCGCTGGCGGATGCCGCTCAGGAGGCCATTGGCGCGCTGCTGCGCGGGGGGCACCGCGCTGAACAGCGAGCGCTGGCCAGCTTTATCGAGAAGGGGCACTATGCGCGTCATCTGGCGGCGATGCGTCGTCTGTACCGCAAACGTCAGCAGCTGCTGCGCGAGGCGCTGGCGCAAGAGATCACCGTGCCGTGCGAAGTCCTTGGTGGGGAAGGGGGGCTCCATCTGACGCTGGCCATCGAGGGGATCGACGATCGCGCGATAGCGCAGCAGGCGCGTCAGTTTCAGCTGGCGCCCGCTGCGCTAAGTCATTTCTATCTCGACCCGCGGCGGGGGCGGAGCGGGCTGGTGCTGGGGTATGGCAATACTTCTGCTTCCCGCTATCCGCTGGCGCTGCGGACGCTGAATCGTCTTATTGCGCAGTACCGGCTCGGGTCAGCGTAAAGACATCGTAAAAGGAGAGATCGCCTTTGGTGTCGACCATTTTTTTAAGCTGCGCCTTCTGCTCGCTATCGACGTCCGGCGACTGCAGGATACGGTCGATCAGCTGTCGGGGGACAAAGCGGGTGTTGTACCATTCGCCGTTGTAACACACGCGAAAGTCGAGGACATCGATATCTTCGTAACGATAGCGTGGATAGACGTCAAAGAAGAAAAAAGCGTTGAACAGGATGAACAGCACCACCAACAACCAGACCGAATCCACCAGCGTTTCAGAGCGCAGCATCACCACCAGCGTCGCCAGAAACGCGGCATACATGGCAACAAACAGGCCCGGATGGTTACGGATAAAACTGATGCTAAAACGCGGGCGATTATCGCGTTTTTCCTGCACGTTCAGTTCATCAATGGTGTGAGTTAGCAGGCGTTGTATTTCTGTCATCTTGGTCCCCGAATTCTGCAATAAGCCTGCCCCGTGCGCCCGGTGGCTCGGGCGTGGCAGGCTCAGCCCGAAGGCTATTTTATGTTGCAGTATTCTGCGGAGAAAGTAACAGATCAGTTACAGAAAAGCATAACAGTTACGCATTTGGCGGCGGAAGGCGCTTGATGATCTGCGCCGGGTTGCCGCCGACAACGGTACTGGCGGGGACGTCTTTAGTGACCACCGCTCCGGATGCGATGACCGCATTATCGCCGATTGTCACCCCGGGATTGATCACCGCCCGACCGCCAATCCACACATTGTGGCCAATGGTCACCGGTTTGCCATATTCCTGGCCGCTGTTTCGGGCCTCAGCATCCAGCGGATGGGTGGCGGTATAGATATGGACGCCCGGGGCCAGCATGCAGTTATCGCCAATATGGATAGGGCAGACGTCCAGCATCACGCAGTCAAAATTGGCGTAAAAACCGGCGCCGAGGAAGATATTGTAGCCGTAGTCGCAGCGAAAGCTTGGCTCGATATACGCATCGCCAGCGCGACCGAGCAGCTCGGCGAGAATACGCTGACGTTCTTCCTGCGCATCCGGGGCGGAATGATTATAACGGTGCAGCAGCTGTCTGGCGCGCAGGCGATCGGCGCGTAGCGTTGGGTCGCCAGATAAATAGAGCTCACCGGCGATCATTTTGCGTTTTTCTTCACTCATTGGTCTTCCTTATACCTGACGTTAGATGGCCAAAGCAGTATAAAAAAGAAACCGGTTACAGGTTTGCTGTTGGCTAAATGATGTGATGACTATCACAAAGATACCCTGCTGAGGCTGGCGATTACCGTCCGGTCAGCAGACCACGTCGGGCGCGGTAATTAGCGGATAAATTTCCAGACGGACGTCGGGATCTTATCGTACAGCTTATTCATGGTCAGTTCAGCCAGACGATGATCGGCGGCTGAGTAAAATACCGCCAGCTCATTATCAGAAAGTTCATATTTGTTTTTTTCAATGACGCGCTCCAGCGTGTCAATTGTCTGGCAACGGCGTAAGCGCATCAAATAGTCTGTTTTAGTTAATGGCTTATCAGACATAATTCCACCTTTTGATTGTAATAATCCTAACACGAAAGACTGGCCGGATTTTCCCGGCTGGCGTTGACAAAACAACGAAATAACCGATTACCGGATTTTTTCCACTTTTGCAAATCCGTAGAGTTAATGCCGTAGTTACTGAACAACGTAAATGTATCGTCCAGATATTCGTCAACCTGAGCGATCAGCTTATTATCCTCAGCGTACTTAATTTTATAATTAAGGGCGAACGTGGCAATGTGCTCGATCAGTTCATTTAACTGGAGATTGACAGCCGATGTCGGGTCGTTGACCCAGCCATGGTTGCTCTCTTCCAGGTTTGCAAGGCAGTCATGATACAGCGTTTCGCAGAGAAAGCGTAGTTGTGCGATATCATGTCTTTTTGGCGAGTATTCGTCCATAACGCATCCCCTTTTGAGTGGTTTAAACGACGACTAACAAACACCGTTGTGGGATGAACACGACTAACTGACCTGACACTAACTGAGTAATCCTGCTGATTTAACTATAATCCACTCTCCAACAGATTTCATCGTGCTATTACGAAAAATTACAATTATCAGAGAGAAATTATCTTAAAAATAGACGAATTAATTTCTCCGGCCCGAGCGTGCAGCCTGAAAAATAGAGATGTCTTATCAATCATTGGCTTAAGGCAGGCAGTCGTCGCGTTCAGAAACCGCCGGCCGTGATGATGATATTAGGATTATTCCTGGTAAATGAGTGTAAGAAGATCCTAAGGGCTAAACAGCGTGATAGATATAGCCGGGAACACATCAATATATATTAAATGCAGCGCGAAAAATAAACAATGGCAATATGTGCCCTGTGGGTAATGATCAAAAAAAGGGCCGCGGTAGCAGCCCTTTGTTCAGCAGTGCAGATTAATGATGCTCAACCTGATGGCTGTGCTCAATATCTTCCGATTTCTTACTAAAGCGGCGTCGAACCACCACAAAGAACACCGGCACGAAGAAGATTGCCAGGATCGTCGCGGTCACCATCCCGCCCATTACGCCTGTACCTACGGCGTTCTGCGCACCGGAGCCCGCTCCGGAGCTGATAACCAGCGGCATAACCCCAAGGATAAACGCCAGGGAGGTCATCAGGATCGGACGCAGACGCATACGTACCGCTTCAAGCGTCGCCTCAATCAGCCCTTTGCCCTCTTTCTCCATCAGGTCCTTGGCGAATTCAACGATCAGTATCGCGTTCTTCGCCGACAGGCCGATGGTGGTCAACAGGCCAACCTGGAAGTAAACGTCATTGGTTAAACCGCGGAAGGTGGCGGCTAACAGCGCGCCGACCACACCCAACGGTACGACCAGCATGACCGAGAACGGAATCGACCAGCTCTCATACAGCGCTGCCAGACACAGGAAGACGACAATCAGCGAGATGGCATACAGGGCAGGGGCCTGGTTACCGGACAGCCGCTCCTGATAAGACATCCCGGTCCAGTCGTAGCCAATACCCGACGGCAGTTTACCCGCCAGCTCTTCCATCAGGCTCATCGCCTCACCGGTACTCTTGCCTGGCGCTGCCTGGCCAAGAATTTCCATTGATGGCAGACCGTTGTAGCGTTCCAGACGCGGCGAACCGTATTCCCAACGCGAGGTGGAGAAGGCGGAGAACGGCACCATCTGGCCATCACTGCCGCGAACATACCACTTGCCGATGTCTTCCGGCAGCATACGGTATTTCGCTTCGGACATGATGTACACTTTCTTCACGCGGCCGCGGTCGATAAAGTCGTTGACATAGCTTCCGCCCCAGGCGGCGCCCAGCGTGGTGTTAATGTCGCTGATGGAGACGCCCAGCGCCTGGGCTTTTTCCTGATCGATATCGACTTTGAACTGCGGTGTATCTTCCAGACCGTTAGGACGCACGCCGGTCAGCACGTCAGGATGCTGCGCCACCATGCCAAACAGCTGGTTACGTGCCTGGGTCAGTTTTTCGTGTCCCAGGCCGCCCTGGTCAATCAGCTGGAAGTCAAAGCCGGTCGCGGTACCCAGTTCAACGATAGCCGGCAGGTTAAAGGCGAAGACCATCGCGTCTTTAATCTGCGAGAAATAGCCCATCGCCCGACCGGTGATCGCTTCAACTTTGTTTTCGTCGCCTGGACGCTGACTCCAGTCTTTCAGCGAGACGAACGCGATACCGGTGTTCTGGCCGCGGCCGGCGAAGCCGAAGCCGTTAACCGCAAACACAGATTCCACGTTGTCCTTCTCTTTGGTGAGATAGTAATTCGTCATCTCATCCAGCACTTTCTGCGTGCGCTCCTGGGTGGCGCCGGCAGGCAGCTGGGCCATACTCAGGAACACCCCCTGGTCTTCGTCCGGCAGGAACGAGCTCGGCAGACGAACGAACAGCCACGCCATACCCACCACGATGATCAGATACAGCACCAGATAACGACCGGTGCTGCGCAGAATGTTGCCTACGCTGTCGGTGTAATGGTGCGTGCTCTTATCGAACATGCGGTTAAACCAGCCGAAGAAACCCGTGGTCGCGCCATGGCTGCCTTTCTGAATAGGCTTCAGCATCGTGGCGCACAGCGCCGGCGTCAGGATCAGCGCGACCAGTACCGATAGCGCCATCGCGGAAACGATGGTGATGGAGAACTGGCGATAGATGGCCCCGGTTGAGCCGCCGAAGAACGCCATCGGGATAAATACCGCCGACAGCACCATGGCGATACCTACCAGCGCGCCCTGAATCTGCCCCATCGATTTACGCGTCGCTTCTTTCGGCGGCAGGCCTTCTTCGGCCATGACGCGCTCGACGTTCTCGACCACCACGATGGCGTCATCCACCAGCAGGCCGATGGCGAGCACCATCCCGAACATCGTCAGGGTGTTTATCGAGAAGCCAAACGCCGCCAGCACCGCGAAGGTCCCTAACAGGACCACCGGCACCGCGATGGTCGGGATCAGGGTGGCGCGGAAGTTCTGCAGGAACAGATACATCACCAGGAAGACCAGGATGATCGCTTCCACCAGCGTTTTAACCACTTCGTGAATAGAGATTTTCACGAACGGGGTGGTGTCATACGGGTAAACGATTTTCATCCCCGACGGGAAAAACGGCTCCATCTTCGCCAGTTCAGCGCGGATCGCGTTGGCGGTATCCAGCGCGTTCGCGCCGGTAGCCAGTTTAATACCCAGACCGGACGCAGGCTGGCCGTTATACTTCGCCACCACGTCATAGCTTTCGCCACCCAGTTCAATTTTGGCGACATCACGCAGACGAACCTGGGAACCATCCTGGTTCACCTTCAGCAGGATGTTGCCAAACTCTTCCGTATTGGTCAGACGCGTCTGTGCGACGATGGAGGCGTTGAGCTGCTGGCCTTTCACCGGCGGCGTACCGCCTAACTGACCAGCGGCTACCTGGGCGTTCTGCGCTTTCAGCGCGCTGATCACGTCCACCGGCGTGAGCTGGAAGTTATTCAGTTTATTCGGATCCATCCAGATACGCATCGCGTACTGGGAACCGAACAGCTGAACGTCGCCGACGCCGCTGGTACGGCTGATCGGGTCCTTCATGTTGGCCGCCACGTAGTCCGAAATGTCGTCCTGGTTCATGGTGCCGTTGGTGTTAATGACGCCGACAACCATCAGGAAGCTGCTGGACGCTTTCTCAACGCTGATCCCTTGCTGCTGTACTTCTTGCGGCAGCAGAGGGGTGGCCAGGGCCAGCTTGTTCTGAACCTGAACCTGGGCGATGTCCGGATCGGTACCGGATTCGAAGGTCAGGGTGATGGTCGCCGTACCGGTGGAGTCGCCATTCGAGGACATGTACATCAGGTGATCGATACCGTTCATATTCTGTTCGATAACCTGAGTCACGGTGTTCTGCACGGTTTCGGCGTCAGCACCGGGGTACATGGCGGTAATGGAAATTGCTGGCGGCGCAATCGTTGGATATTGCGCCACCGGCAATTTGAGGATCGATAATCCCCCAGCCAGCATGATGATGATGGCGATCACCCATGCAAATATGGGGCGATCGATAAAGAAATTAGGCATGTCTTAACGGCTCCTGTTTAAGTTAAGACTTGGTTTGTTCTGATGGCGCGTTGCCTGCGGCTTGCTGTTTATCATCAGAAGCTACTTCCTGCGCTTTTACCTGCACGCCTGGTTTGATTTTTTGCAGGCCGGTGACGATAACGCGATCGCCGGATTTCAGACCGTCAGTGACCAGCCATTTATCGCCAATCGCTTGAGAAGCAGTGACCTGGCGGACTTCGACCTTATCGCCTTCACCCACTACCATGACGCTGGCGTCACCGCGCGGCGTACGGGTCACGCCCTGTTGCGGCACCAGCAGGGCGTCAGGGTTAACCCCTTCTTCCAGACGCGCGCGGACAAACATCCCCGGTAACAGGGTGTGATCCGGGTTGGGGAAAATGGCGCGCAGCGTGATAGAGCCGGTGGTCTGGTCGACGGTCACATCCGAGAACTCCAGGGTGCCGGACTGCGGATACTTAAGACCGTCGTTAGTCACCAGCTCCACTTTCGCTTTACCGTTTTCCTGTTTCAGACGGCCATCGGCCAGCTCCTGTTTCAGGCGCAGGAAATCATTGCTCGACTGGGTGACGTCAACATAGATCGGATCCAGCTGCTGAACGGTTGCCAGAGCGGTTGACTGACCATTCTGCACCAGCGCCCCTTCGGTCACCGCGGATTTACCAATGCGGCCGCTGATCGGCGAGGTGACTTTGGTGTAGGCCAGATTGATGCGCGCGGTTTCCACGGCCGCTTTCGCCGCGACCACGGCCGCATTGCTCTGCTGCGCCGTTGCGACGGCGGTATCGTAGTCTTGTTGACTGATATATTTAGTGCCTAACAGTTTCTGATAACGCTTGACCGTCAGTTGATCCATGTTTGCCGCCGCCTGGGCTTTTGCCAGGTCGCCTTTGGCGCTGTCATAGCTGGCCTGATAGGTGGCTGGATCGATCTGATACAGGGAGACGCCGGCCTGGATATCGCTACCTTCGACGAAGTTACGTTTCAAAATAATGCCACTGACCTGAGGGCGGACTTCCGCAATGCGATAGGCGCTGGTGCGGCCTGGCAGTTCGGTGGTCATTTGTAGAGGTGCGGATTTGAGCGTCACAATACCGACTTCCGGCATGTGCTGGGCTCCCTGTTGAGCCGGTTTATCGTCACATCCTGTTAGCGCTAAGCTGCCTGAGAGCATCAGAACGACCGCCAGAGGCGTTAACCCTCTGTTTTTGTTCATATGTAAACCTCGAGTGTCCAATTTCAAAATGTTCAGTGGCTCAAACAACCACAAACCCACTACAGTCTTTCTATTATGGTCGTGCTATGGTACATACATTCACAAATGTATGTAAACGTAACCTCTGTAAAGTCATTAACCTATGGCACGAAAAACCAAACAACAGGCACGTGAAACCCGGCAACTGATTCTGGATGTTGCTCTGCGTCTGTTTTCGCAGCAAGGCGTATCATCTACCTCGTTGGCAACAATTGCAAAAGCTGCGGGTGTAACGAGGGGGGCTATCTACTGGCATTTCAAGAATAAATCAGATTTATTCAACGAAATTTGGGAGCTGTCAGACGCCAGTATTAGCGATCTCGAAATTGAGTATCGGGCAAAATTCCCTAACGATCCACTCTCAGTTATCAGGGAGATACTAGTCTATGTTCTTGAAGCGACGGTGACAGAGGAGCGCCGTCGGTTGATGATGGAGATTATCTTCCATAAGTGTGAATTCGTCGGTGAAATGACCGTGGTGCAGCAGGCCCAGCGGCAGTTATCCCTGGCGAGCTACGAGCGCATCGAGCAGACCTTGAAAGAGTGCATCGCCGCGAAGCTGTTGCCCGCCAATTTACTCACCCGGCGAGCGGCGATTTTAATGCGCAGCTATCTTTCCGGCCTGATGGAGAACTGGCTGTTTGCCCCCGACTCGTTCGACCTGCATGCGGAAGCGCGCGACTATGTCGCCATCCTGCTGGAGATGTATCAGTTCTGCCCCACGCTGCGCGGCCCGGAGAACCTGTCAGCGTAAACGTCACGCGCGGAGGGACGTGAATTTTTAGCGCCGTCCGCCGCTATTCGCCAGCGATGAGAAGTGCTATTCTTCGCGCTTGCGACGACCCCCGGTATTCTCCGGCATTTGCATTCATTCATATTAACTATGCTGCACACGATCTCCAGGCAACGCGCCACGTTCATCTTTATCATTATGCTGCTCTGTTTTATTGGCCTTTTCAGTCCAGTTCAGGGCCGCGCCGCGGACCTCCCTGACCGGGCGGAGGTGCAGAGTCAGCTCAATACCTTAAACAAGCAAAAAGAACTGACTCCGCAGGACAAACTGGTCCAGCAGGATTTGACCCAGACCCTGGAAACGCTGGATAAAATCGATCGCGTCAAGAGCGAGACGACGCAGCTCCGCCAGCAGGTCGAGCAAGCCCCGGCGAAGCTGCGCCAGGCGGTGGATAGCCTTAACAATCTGAGCGATGTCCCGAACGACGACGCGACGCGCAAAACGCTGAGCACGCTCTCCCTGCGTCAGCTGGAATCGCGCGTCACCCAAACGCTGGACGATCTGCAGAATGCGCAAAACGATCTGGCGACCTACAACAGCCAGTTGGTTTCCCTGCAAACGCAGCCGGAACGCGTGCAAAATGCGATGTACAAAGCCTCCCAGCAGCTGCAGCAGATCCGCAATCGTCTGAATGGCACCTCGGTGGGCGATGAGACTCTACGTCCGACCCAGCAGGTGCTGCTGCAGGCCCAGCAGGCGTTGCTTAACGCGCAGATCGAGCAGCAGCGCAAGAGCCTCGAAGGCAATACGGTGCTGCAGGATACCCTGCAGAAGCAGCGTGACTACGTCACCGCCTGGAGCAACCGGCTGGAGCATCAGCTGCAGCTCCTGCAGGAGGCGGTGAACAGCAAGCGGCTGACGCTGACTGAGAAAACCGCCCAGGAGGCGGTCACGCCCGACGAAACGGCGCGTATTCAGGCCAACCCGCTGGTCAAGCAGGAGCTGGATATCAACCACCAGCTGAGCGAGAAGCTGATTCAGGCGACGGAGAACGGCAACCAGCTGGTGCAGCGCAATATTCAGGTGAAGAACTGGCTCGACCGCGCCCTGCAGTCTGAGCGGGATATTAAAGAGCAAATTTCCGTGCTCAAGGGCAGCCTGCTGCTGTCGCGCATTCTCTACCAGCAGCAGCAGACGCTGCCGTCGGCGGATGAGCTGCAGGATATGACCAATCGCATTGCCGATCTGCGGCTCGAACAGTTCGAGGTGAATCAGAAACGCGACGCGCTGTTCCAGAGCGATGCCTATGTCGCTAAGCTGGAAGAGGGGCACAGCGCTGAAGTAAACGATGAAGTGCACGCCGCGCTGCTGGAAGTGATCGACATGCGCCGGGAGCTGCTCGACCAGTTCAATAAACAGCTGGGGAATCAGCTGATGATGGCCATCAACCTGCAGATCAACCAGCAGCAGCTGATGAGCGTCTCGAGCAGCCTGAAAGAAATTCTGACCCAGCAAATTTTCTGGGTGAACAGCAATAAACCGATGGACTGGGAGTGGATTAAGGCCTTCCCGGAAGCGCTGAAAGGTCAGTTTAAGGCGATGAAAATCACCGTGAACTGGGAAAAAGCGTGGCCAGCGGTGTTTGTCGCTTTTCTTGCCGGATTACCGCTGCTGCTGATTGCCGGCCTGATCCGCTGGCGTTTGCAGTGGCTCAAGGATTATCAGGCAAAGCTTGCCTCCCAGGTAGGCCAGCTGCGGAATGATACCCAACTGCATACGCCGAAGGCGATCCTTATCGACCTGATCCGCGCCTTACCGGTGGTGCTGGTGATTCTGGCGATTGGCCTGATCTTACTCACCATGCAGCTCAATATCAGTGCTCTGTTGTGGGCATACAGTAAAAAGCTGGCGATGTTCTGGCTGGTGTTTGGCCTGTGCTGGAAAGTGCTGGAAAAGAACGGCGTTGCGGTCAGCCACTTCAATATGCCGGCGCAATTGACCAGCCATTGGCGGCGGCAGATTGTTCGCGTCAGCCTGGCGCTGCTGCCGCTGAATTTCTGGTCGGTGATTTCCGAGCTGTCGCCGCTGAACCTGATGGACGACGTGCTGGGGCAGCTGGTGATTTTCTTCAACTTACTGCTGATAGCGGTGCTGGTCTGGCCGATGTGCCGGGAAAGCTGGCGCGATAAAGAGTCGCACAGCCTGCGCCTGCTGACGATCACAGTGCTGTCTATCGTTCCGGTGGCCCTGATGGTGCTAACGGCGACCGGCTACTTCTACACCACGCTGCGCCTGGCGGGACGTTGGATCGAGACCGTCTATCTGGTCATGATCTGGAACCTGCTGTACCAGACTGTGCTGCGCGGCCTGAGCGTGGCGGCGCGGCGCATCGCCTGGCGCCGGGCGCTGGCGCGCCGTCAGCATCTGGTGAAGGAGGGCGCGGAAGGCGCCGAGCCGCAGGAGGAGCCGACTATCGCCCTCGAGCAGGTCAACCAGCAGACGTTACGCATCACCATGCTGGTGATGATCGCGCTGTTCGCGGTCATGTTCTGGGCGATTTGGTCGGATTTGATCACCGTTTTCGCCTATCTCGACAGCATTACCCTCTGGCATTACAACGGCACCGAGGCAGGGGCCAGCGTGGTGCGCAGCGTCACGATGGGCAGCCTGCTGTTTGCCATTGTGGCGTCGATGGTTGCCTGGGCGCTGATCCGCAACCTGCCGGGGCTGCTGGAGGTGCTGGTCCTCTCGCGGCTCAACATGCGCCAGGGGACTTCCTACGCCATCACCACCATTCTTAACTATGCGATTATCGCCATCGGGGCGATGACGGTATTCGGGTCGCTGGGCGTCTCATGGGATAAACTGCAGTGGCTGGCGGCCGCGCTGTCGGTTGGTTTAGGTTTTGGTCTGCAGGAGATCTTCGGTAACTTCGTCTCCGGCCTGATTATTCTGTTCGAACGTCCGGTGCGCATTGGGGATACGGTGACTATCGGCACCTTCTCCGGTACGGTAAGCAAAATCCGTATTCGCGCCACCACCATCACCGACTTCGATCGCAAAGAGGTGATCATCCCGAACAAGGCGTTCGTTACCGAGCGCTTGATCAACTGGTCGCTCTCCGACACCGTGACCCGCGTGGTGATCCGCCTCGGCGTCGCCTACGGTTCCGATCTGGATAAGGTGAAGGAGGTGCTGCTGAAGGTCGCGCACGATCATCCGAAAGTGATGCAGGAGCCAGCGCCAGCGGTCTTCTTCACCACCTTCGGGGCCAGTACCCTGGATCATGAACTGCGTCTGTATGTCCGTGAACTGCGCGATCGCAGCTACACGGTGGATGAGCTCAACCGCGCCATCGACCGTCTGTGCCGGGAGAATGACATCAACATTGCCTTTAACCAGCTGGAAGTCCATCTGCGAAATGAAAAGGGCGACGAGGTCACGGAAGTGAAGCGGGACGGAAAGGGTGACGATTTAGCGCCCTCCGTCGCGTCTTAACTGAAAAGGGGCGGCGCAAAGCCGCCCCTGCTGCATCAGGGCGTCAGCGCGGCGAGCTCTTCGTCGCTAAGCCCGGTGAGTTCCCGCACGATTTGACGTTCGAGGCCGCGCGCCAGCATTCTGGCGGCGATGCTGCGAGTGGCTTCCTGTTCGCCCTCCTGCTGCCCCTGTTTACGGCCTTTCTCTTCCAGCCATTCGGCAATGGTCATCATCAGCTCCTTATGTCTGGGCGACTGCGCCGCCAGCGCGCGGATCAGCGCCCCCGGATGTTCCGTGGTACCCGCCTGCAACATATAGCGCAGCAGCGTATTTAACTGCGCTTCTGTCAGATAGCCTTGCGTCATCAGCGCAATCAGCGGCACCTGCAGCTCGGCCAGATCGCGATGGCGGATATGCTTTTGCAACAGCTCCAGCATGGCCATACGCCGATGACGGACGATCTGATTATCTGGCATAACGGTGAGGTCCACCAGCGGAAAATCACCGCTATAGAGCGCCTTCGCCAGCGCCGGTTCGGCGAATAGCTGTTGCCAGTTGCGGGGCTAGGGCCAGGGGCTGACCTTGCCGTGATAAAACAGAATTGGCACCACCAGCGGCAGCGTGTCGTGGCCAGCGTCCAGATGACGCTGCATGGCGGCCAGCGCGTAGCGCAGCAGGCGAAACGCCATCAGCTTGTCCGGGGTACTCTGGTGCTCAATCAGCGCGTAAACATAGCCCGGTCCGTGGCGGGTGCGCAGTGA
This sequence comes from Klebsiella sp. GB_Kp056, assembly GCF_040064755.1. NCBI lineage: Bacteria > Pseudomonadati > Pseudomonadota > Gammaproteobacteria > Enterobacterales > Enterobacteriaceae > Klebsiella > Klebsiella sp. GB_Kp056. The sequence continues at coordinate 28,217 of NZ_JBEAJA010000043.1, forward strand.
GTAAAGGATATCGGAATAGCTGGCGCGCAGGTCCTCTTCAACAAAGCTACCGGAGACCAGCTGCAGTGAATCCAGCTCGCAAATTGCCAGAAACGGCGCGGGCAGATACAGCTGCAGGAAATCCTTCGCCACCGTCTGATGCATCAGCATCTGGCGAAAAACCGCATCGTGCGGGGTTTGACTGACCTTTTCCATCAATATTGCCTCCATCGGCGTCATGCGCAGAGGACCACTCTGCCAGCACGTCGTCGTGGGCAACATCTTACTTCTGCGGCGTTTGCGAGGCGCTTTCCGCGTTTTTTAACTTGTTTGCATAATCCCGCCTGACAATTTCCAGCGCGTCCAGCACCGTTTGCGCCGGGATCTGATGCGACTCCAGCAACATGATTAAATCGACGGCCAGTTTGACCTCATCGGGGGCTTTTTCCAGCGACATCGGACTCTCCTGTTAGCGCGTCAGCCGCGCCAGTACGTTTTCAATCTTGTCCAGCGCCTGTCGACAGCGCGCCAGCCGTCCGCTGTAGACCTCGACTTCGCTGGCCAGCCGCTGCTGCTCGTCAAGACTGGTAGCCTGCGTCAGCTGGCGCTGGCGTTGGTCGCGCATCGCCAGCAGGCGGCGCTCATACTCCTGATGCTGCAGGCGACGGCGCTGCCAGCGGCTCAGCGTTGGCGAGGCATGGTCCCAACTGCGCAGCGACCAGGTGGCGGTTTCGCGACGCAGCGCGGCGATTTGCGCCGCCAGCCGCTCGGCGATCCAGGCTACCTGCGGCAGCTGCTGGCGCTCGACGGCCTGGCGGAGCTGGCTGAAGTTGTGTTGGGCTTCCGCCAGATAGGCCTGCATCAGCGTGCTGCGGGTGTGGAAGAGCTGGCGGTCAAAGCGCGGGCTGAGGGTCGCGTGCTCCGCCAGCGGCGCCACCAGCGCGGCCAGCTCGCTGAGCTGATTGTTCAGCGTTTGTAAAAGTTGAGCTGTTTTCACCCACCCCCTCCATTTTCCATCAGCCAACTGTGCTACAGTAGCCGTATCTGTTTGATAACGATTCGCATTATGCCACCTGTTATTTTAACCATTATCGGCTGGCTGGCGGTAGCGCTGGGTACGCTGGGCGTTTTCTTACCGTTGCTGCCGACGACGCCGTTTATTCTGCTCGCCGCCTGGTGCTTTGCCCGCTCATCGCCGCGCTTTCACCAGTGGCTGCTGTATCGCTCATGGTTCGGCGGCTATCTTCGCCACTGGCAGCAGTACCGCGCCATGCCCCGCGGCGCCAAACCGCGCGCCATTGCCATGATCGTAGCGACTTTTGCTATTTCACTGTGGCTGGTTAAGCTTACGTGGGTGCGCATCATGCTGTTGGTCATTCTGGCCTGTCTGCTGATCTTTATGTGGCGCATTCCGGTGGTTGACGCAAAGCAACAAAAGCACTGATGCGCAATAATGCCTGTTGCAATTGTTGCTGACAGCCAGTAAATTCTGGCGTTTTCGAGCGCGGGTAAGCCTGGTCAAAGGTTAAACAAATGTTTCTTTGGCCCCTTTTGCACGCCCGTGGGTAACACCGTTTCAATCAGGCATACACTTATGACCGCAACTGCACAGCAGCTTGAATATCTGAAGAACAGCATCCAGAGTATCGAGGATTATCCAAAACCTGGCATTCTTTTCCGCGATGTCACCAGTTTACTGGAAGACCCGAAAGCTTACGCGCTCAGCATTGAACTGCTGACCGAGCGCTACAAAGACGCGGGAATTACCAAAGTGGTAGGGACTGAGGCGCGTGGCTTCCTTTTCGGCGCACCGGTTGCGCTGGCGCTGGGCGTGGGCTTTGTTCCGGTACGCAAGCCGCGTAAGTTGCCGCGTGAAACCATCGCTGAGAGCTATGAGCTGGAGTACGGCACCGATCAGCTGGAGATCCACGTTGACGCCATCAAACCGGGCGACAAAGTGCTGGTGGTGGACGATCTGCTGGCGACCGGCGGAACCATCGACGCGACGGTCAAACTGATCCGCCGTCTCGGCGGCGAAGTACAGGATGCCGCTTTCATTATCAATCTCTTCGATCTGGGCGGCGAACAGCGCCTGGAGAAGCTGGGGGTCCACTGCTACAGTCTGGTGCCGTTCCCGGGCCACTAAGCAAATCCCTCCACATAGCCTCGCCGATCGGGCGGGGCTGTGATAGCATGACCCCTTCGTGATTTCACCTTCCAGCGTTTCAGAGCCAGCCCATGAGTTATCAGGTCTTAGCCCGTAAATGGCGCCCACAAACCTTTGCTGACGTCGTCGGCCAGGAACATGTGCTGACCGCACTGGCGAACGGCTTGTCGTTAGGGCGCATTCATCACGCTTATCTCTTTTCCGGTACCCGCGGGGTCGGTAAGACTTCCATCGCCCGCCTGCTGGCGAAAGGGTTAAACTGTGAAACCGGCATCACCGCCACCCCCTGCGGCGTGTGCGATAACTGCCGGGAAATAGAACAGGGGCGCTTTGTCGATCTGATTGAGATTGACGCCGCCTCGCGAACCAAAGTCGAAGATACTCGCGACCTGCTGGATAACGTCCAGTACGCGCCGGCCCGCGGCCGCTTTAAGGTCTATCTCATCGACGAAGTCCATATGCTGTCGCGCCACAGCTTCAACGCGTTATTAAAGACGCTGGAGGAGCCGCCGGCGCACGTCAAATTCCTGCTGGCGACGACGGATCCGCAGAAGCTGCCGGTGACGATCTTATCCCGCTGCCTGCAGTTCCACCTGAAGGCGCTGGACGTTGAACAGATCCGCCATCAGCTGGAGCATATTCTTGGCGAAGAGCAGATTGCCTTCGAGCCCCGCGCGCTGCAGCTTCTGTCGCGCGCCGCCGACGGCAGTCTGCGTGATGCCTTAAGTCTGACCGATCAGGCTATTGCCAGTGGAGAAGGGCAACTGACGGCGGCGTCGGTGAGCGCCATGCTCGGCACCCTCGATGACGATCAGGCGCTGTCGCTGATTGAAGCCCTGGTCGCCGCCGATGGCGAGCGGGTCATGGCGGGCGTCAATGACGCCGCCGCGCGCGGCGTTGAATGGGAGGCGCTGCTGGTGGAGATGCAGAGCCTGCTGCACCGCATCGCCATGGTTCAGCTGTCCCCTTCGGCGCTGGGCGCCGACATGGCCGCGGTCGAAGTGCGAATGCGCGAACTGGCGCGCACCGTACCGCCGGGCGACGTTCAGCTCTACTACCAAACGCTGCTGATTGGCCGCAAAGAGCTGCCCTATGCCCCGGACCGGCGGATGGGCGTCGAAATGACGCTGCTGCGCGCCCTGGCGTTTCATCCGCGTAAGCCGCTGCCCGAGCCGGAGGTGCAGCCGGCACAGGCCGCCGCGCCCGCGCCGCGCCAGCCGGTTTCCCCCGCAGCGCCGCCGCCACAGCCGTCGCAGAGTTTGCCGCCGACCACCAGCCAGGTGCTGGCGGCCCGCAGCCACCTGCAGCGCAGCCAGGGAGCAACCACCCCAAAAAAGAGTGAACCGGCAGCCGCTTCCCGCGCGCGGCCGGTGAATAACGCTGCGCTGGAGCGACTGAGTTCGATTACCGAGCGCGTCCAGGCTCGTCCGGCCGCGGCGGCGCTGGAGCAGGCCCCGGCGAAGAAAGAGGCTTATCGCTGGAAGGCGACGACGGTGGTTGAAGAGACCAAAGTCGAAGTCGCCACGCCTAAAGCGCTGAAAAAAGCGCTGGAGCATGAAAAAACGCCGGAGCTGGCGGCTAAGCTTGCCGTTGAAGCGGTCGAGCGCGACAGCTGGGCGGCGGAAGTGAGCCAGCTGGCGGTACCGAAGCTGGTCGAGCAGGTGGCGCTCAACGCGTGGAAAGAGCAGGAGGGCAATCGCGTCTGTCTGCATCTGCGCCCTAGTCAGCGCCACCTCAATTCCGCCGGCGCGCAGCAAAAGCTGGCTGAAGCGCTGGGGGTGTTGTACGGTACGCCGGTTGAATTGACCATCGTGGAAGACGATAATCCCGCGATGCGCACGCCGCTGGAGTGGCGGCAGGCTATTTATGAAGAGAAGCTCGCGCAGGCGCGCGACGCGATTATTGCGGATAATAACATTCAGACCCTGCGTCGTTTCTTCGACGCCGATCTGGATGAAGAGAGTATCCGCCCCATTTGACTGCAAGTTTGACTTGCAGTCAGTACCTTTAATGATGACTGACTGAGAGAGAAGCCTATGTTTGGTGGAAAAGGCGGCCTGGGTAACCTGATGAAGCAGGCCCAGCAGATGCAAGACAAAATGCAGAAGATGCAGGAAGAGATCGCTCAGCTGGAAGTGACCGGCGAGTCCGGCGCGGGTCTGGTGAAAGTGACCATCAACGGCGCGCACAACTGCCGCCGCGTGGAGATCGACCCAAGCCTGCTGGAAGATGACAAAGAGATGCTGGAAGATCTGGTGGCTGCCGCGTTCAACGACGCCGCGCGCCGTATCGAAGAGACCCAGAAAGAGAAGATGGCTTCCGTCTCTGCCGGTATGCAGCTGCCGCCAGGCTTCAAGATGCCGTTCTGATGCAAACCAGCCCGCTGTTAACTCAGCTTATGGAAGCGCTGCGCTGTCTGCCGGGCGTCGGCCCTAAGTCCGCGCAGCGCATGGCGTTTACCCTGCTGCAGCGCGATCGCAGCGGCGGGATGCGTCTGGCGCAGGCGCTGACGCGCGCGATGTCGGAGATCGGCCACTGCGCCGATTGCCGCACCTTCACCGAGCAGGAGGTGTGCAATATCTGCAGCAACCCGCGTCGCCAGGAAAACGGCCAAATCTGCGTGGTGGAGAGTCCGGCGGACATCTACGCCATTGAGCAGACCGGGCAGTATTCCGGCCGCTACTTCGTGCTGATGGGGCACCTGTCGCCGCTCGACGGCATCGGGCCTGACGACATCGGGCTCGATCGCCTGGAACAACGGCTGGAGGCGGAGTCGATCACCGAGGTGATCCTTGCCACCAACCCGACCGTTGAGGGCGAGGCGACGGCCAACTACATCGCTGAGCTGTGCGCGCAGTATGGCGTCGACGCCAGCCGAATCGCCCACGGCGTGCCGGTGGGCGGCGAGCTGGAGATGGTCGACGGCACCACGCTGTCCCACTCGCTGGCTGGTCGCCACAAGATTACTTTCTGAACAAATGGAGGCGGCCATCGCCGCCTCCGCTTGAAAAATTTCCCCGCTGTCCCCATCTCCCACTCAACGGTTTTTTACCCATTTAAAATGGCATTGTTGAGGTTGAATCAGATGAAAGGACAAGAAACTCGTGGTTTTCAGTCAGAAGTAAAACAGCTTCTGCACCTGATGATCCATTCCCTCTATTCCAACAAAGAAATCTTTCTGCGTGAGCTGATTTCCAACGCCTCTGATGCGGCCGATAAGCTGCGTTTCCGCGCGCTGTCGCAGCCGGATTTGTATGAGGGAGACGGCGAGCTGCGCGTGCGGGTTTCGTTTGATAAAGACAACCGTACCCTGACCATCGCCGATAACGGTATCGGCATGAACCGGGAAGAGGTTATCGATCATCTCGGTACCATCGCCAAATCCGGCACCAAAGCGTTCCTGGAATCCATGGGTTCCGACCAGGCAAAAGATAGCCAGCTGATTGGCCAGTTCGGCGTCGGCTTCTATTCGGCCTTCATCGTGGCGGATAAAGTGACCGTGCGCACCCGTGCGGCAGGCGATAAACCTGAAAACGGCGTGTTCTGGGAATCCGCCGGCGAAGGGGAATATACCGTGGCCGACATCACCAAAGCCGATCGCGGGACCGAAATCACCCTGCATCTGCGCGAAGGTGAGGACGATTTCCTCAACGACTGGCGCGTGCGCTCCATCATCAGCAAGTATTCCGATCATATCGCGCTGCCGGTTGAGATTGAAAAACAGGAAGAGAAAGACGGCGAAACCGTTATCAGCTGGGAAAAAATCAACAAGGCGCAGGCCCTGTGGACCCGCAGCAAGTCTGAAGTTAACGACGACGAGTACAAAGAGTTCTATAAGCACATTGCCCATGACTACAGCGACCCGCTGACCTGGAGCCACAATCGCGTGGAAGGTAAGCAGGAGTACACCAGCCTGCTGTATATCCCGTCGCAGGCGCCGTGGGATATGTGGAACCGCGATCATAAACACGGCCTGAAGCTGTACGTCCAGCGTGTGTTCATTATGGACGACGCCGAGCAGTTTATGCCGAACTACCTGCGCTTCGTACGCGGCCTGATAGACTCCAACGATCTGCCGCTGAACGTCTCCCGTGAAATCCTGCAGGACAGCAGCGTGACCCGTAACCTGCGCACCGCGCTGACCAAACGCGCGCTGCAGATGCTGGATAAGCTGGCGAAAGACGACGCCGAAAAATATCAGACTTTCTGGAAACAGTTCGGCCTGGTGTTGAAAGAGGGCCCGGCGGAAGATCCGAGCAACCAGGAGGCGATCGCCAAACTGCTGCGCTTCGCGACCACCCATACCGACTCCTCCGCGCAGACCGTGTCGCTGGAAGAGTACGTCTCGCGTATGAAAGACGGTCAGGAGAAGATCTACTACATCACTGCCGACAGCTATGCGGCGGCGAAAAGCAGCCCACACCTCGAACTGCTGCGTAAGAAAGGGATCGAAGTGCTGCTGCTCTCCGATCGCATCGACGAGTGGATGATGAGCTACCTGACCGAATTCGACGGCAAAGCGTTCCAGTCTGTCGCTAAAGCCGACGAGTCGCTGGACAAACTGGCGGACGAAGTGGACGAGTCCACCAAAGAAGCCGAAAAAGCGCTGGAGCCGTTCGTTGAGCGTGTGAAAAACCTGCTTGGCGACCGGGTCAAAGAGGTGCGTCTGACCCATCGTCTGACCGACACCCCGGCGATTGTCACCACCGATGCCGACGAGATGAGCACCCAGATGGCGAAGCTGTTCGCGGCTGCGGGCCAGGCGGCGCCGGAAGTGAAATACATCTTCGAACTGAACCCGGCGCATCAGCTGGTGAAACGCGCAGCCGATACCCAGGATGACGCGCAGTTCGGCGAATGGGTGGAACTGCTGCTGGATCAGGCGCTGCTGGCCGAGCGCGGCACGCTGGAAGATCCGAACCAGTTTATCCGCCGTATGAACCAGCTGCTGGCTTCCTGACGCGAACCTGAATGAGTAGCCCGGCCGAGCGACGCGACGCCGGGAACGGGATAAATGCCCCGTCTGAGCGATTTGCTCCGGCGGGGCATTTCACATTGGATGGCATAAAATATCTCACCATTAACCGTTTCAGCCGCACCGCCTTCCTTGAGCCATCGCCGTTCTGGTGGTATGGTTTAGCGTTTTTGAAAAATTGAATCGACTTTTGAGGGGATTTTCGTAATGCGTATTATTCTGCTTGGCGCTCCGGGCGCGGGTAAAGGAACTCAGGCTCAGTTCATCATGGAGAAATACGGTATTCCGCAAATCTCCACCGGCGATATGCTGCGCGCTGCGGTAAAATCCGGCTCCGAGCTCGGTAAGCAAGCGAAAGACATCATGGACGCCGGCAAGCTGGTGACCGATGAGCTGGTTATCGCGCTGGTTAAAGAGCGTATCGCCCAGGAAGATTGCCGTAACGGCTTCCTGCTGGACGGCTTCCCGCGCACTATTCCGCAGGCTGACGCCATGAAAGAAGCGGGCATTACCGTTGATTACGTGCTGGAATTCGATGTGCCGGACGAACTGATCGTCGACCGCATCGTTGGCCGTCGCGTTCACGCGGCATCCGGTCGCGTATACCACATCAAATTTAATCCGCCGAAGGTGGAAGGCAAAGACGACGTGACCGGCGAAGAGCTGACCACCCGTAAAGACGACCAGGAAGAGACCGTGCGTAAGCGTCTGGTGGAATATCATCAGATGACGGCGCCGCTGATCGGCTACTACACCAAAGAAGCGCAGGCGGGCAACACCAAATACGCCAAAGTCGACGGCACCAAAGCGGTGGCTGACGTGCGCGCCGAACTGGAAAAAATCCTCGGCTGATAAAGCCTTTTCTCATCCTGCTGCGGCAGGATGAGAACTTCTCTCATTCCTACCTTTTGCTATGATTGGTTCCGTTTAGCGCCATTTCAGCTACAATTGGCTGCGATTCAAATGGTTAAGAGGCGGTAATGCATCAGACGAAAACAGGTATCTTGCTGGCCAATTTAGGCACTCCCGATGCGCCCACCCCCGGTGCGGTGAAGCGCTATCTGCGACAATTCCTCAGCGACAAACGGGTGGTGGATACGTCTCGTCTGCTATGGTGGCCGCTGCTGCGCGGCGTCATACTGCCGATTCGCTCTCCCCGCGTGGCTAAACTCTATCAGTCCGTCTGGATGGAAGAGGGGTCGCCGCTGATGGTATACAGCCGTCGCCAGCAGCAGGCGCTGGCCGCCAGACTGCCGGATACCCCGGTGGCGCTGGGCATGAGCTATGGATCGCCGTCGCTGGCCAGCGCGGTGGATGATTTACTGGCGCAGGGGGTGGGGCACATCGTAGTGCTGCCGCTGTATCCGCAATATTCCTGCTCGACGGTGGCTGCCGTCTGGGATGAGCTGGCGCGGATCCTCGCGAAGAAACGCGCCATTCCCGGTATCTCGTTTATTCGCGATTACGCCGGGCACCCGGACTATATCCATGCCCTGGCGGCCAGCGTGCGCGCCTCGTTTGCCGTTCATGGGGAACCGGATCTGCTGCTGCTCTCCTATCATGGGATCCCGCAGCGCTATGCCAATCAGGGGGATGATTATCCTCAGCGCTGTCGCGATACCACGCGGGAACTGGTCTCCGCGCTGGGGCTGCCGCCGGAGCGGGTGATGATGACCTTCCAGTCGCGCTTTGGTCGGGAACCCTGGCTGACGCCGTACACCGATGAGACGCTGAAGATGCTCGGCGAGAAAGGGACGAAGCATATTCAGGTGCTGTGCCCGGGGTTTGCCGCCGACTGTCTCGAAACGCTGGAAGAGATCGCCGTCCAGAACCGGGAAATATTCCTCGAAGCGGGCGGAAAGCAATATGAATACATTCCGGCGCTTAACGCGGACGCCGCGCATATTGAGATGATGGTCAACCTGACGGCGCCTTATCGCTGATCGCGCGCAGGGCGGGGAATATGCTACTATTTCCCGCTTGTTCCCTGTTATTTAAGCGCCACTATGAAATTTCCCGGTAAACGCAAATCCAAACACTATTTTCCCGTTAACGCCCGCGACCCGCTGCTGCAGCAAATTCAGCCGGAGAATGAATCCAGCGTCTCCTGGGTGGTGGGTATCGACCAGACGCTGGTGGATATCGAAGCGAAAGTGGATGAGGCGTTTATCGTGCGCTACGGCCTGAGCGCGGGCCACTCGCTGGTGATTGAAGATGACGTCGCCGAGGCGCTGTACCAGGAGCTGGTGCGCAATAATCTTATTACCCATCAGTTTGCCGGCGGCACGATCGGTAATACCATGCACAACTACTCGGTGCTGGCGGACGATCGCTCGGTGCTGCTTGGCGTCATGTGCAGCAATATCGAAATCGGCGGCTATGCCTATCGCTACCTGTGCAATACCTCCAGCCGTACCGATCTGAACTATCTGCAGGGCGTCGACGGCGCCATTGGCCGCTGCTTCACCCTGATCAGCGACAGCGGCGAGCGCACCTTCGCCATCAGCCCGGGTCATATGAACAAGCTGCGCCCGGAAAGCATTCCGGAAGCGGTGATCGCCGGCGCCTCGGCGCTGGTGCTGACCTCCTACCTGGTACGCTGCAAGCCGGGCGAGCCGATGCCGGACGCGACGATGAAAGCCATCGAGTATGCCAAAAAGCATGATGTGCCGGTGGTGTTGACTCTTGGAACCAAATACGTGATTGCCGATAACCCGGCGTGGTGGCAGCAGTTCCTGCAGGAGCATGTCTCGATTCTGGCGATGAATGAAGAGGAAGGGGAAGCGCTGACCGGCTTTGCCGATCCGCTGTCGGCGGCGGATAAAGCGCTGGACTGGGTCGACCTGGTGCTGTGCACCGCCGGACCGGCGGGGCTGTATATGGCGGGCTTCACTGAAGAAGAGGCGAAGCGTAAGACCCAGCATCCGCTGCTGCCGGGGGCGATCCCGGAATTTAACCAGTTCGAATTCAGTCGCGCGATGCGTCACCAGGACTGCGTCAATCCGCTGCGGATTTATTCGCACATTGCGCCGTATATGGGCGGCCCGGAGAAGATCATGAACACCAACGGCGCAGGGGACGGCGCGCTGGCGGCGCTGCTGCATGACATCACCGCCAATAACTACCATCGCAATAACGTCCCCAACTCCAGCAAACACAAATGCAAATGGCTGACCTACTCCTCGCTGGCGCAGGTGTGTAAATATGCCAACCGCGTGAGCTATCAGGTGCTGAACCAGCACTCGCCGCGCTTAACCCGCGGCCTGCCGGAACGTGAGGACAGCCTGGAAGAGGCGTACTGGGATCGGTAAGGGAGTCCCTCTCCCGACGGGAGAGGGCAGAACATCAGCCGGTGACCACTTCACCGGCGGGTGGCGTTTCCAGAAGCTGCAGCATGGCGCGGGCAATTTCCCGCTCGCCCATCACCACCTGATTGGCCCCACGGTCGATAATGTAATCCACTTCGTCATCATAATGGGCGCGGGCGATAATCTCGATATGCGGACATTTTTCCCGTGCGGAAGCGACAATCTCGCCGGCCTCATAGCCGTTGGGAATGGTCAGCAGCAGCCAGCGGGCGCAGTCGAGATGCGCCAGCTCCATGATCTCTTCATTGGCGGCATTGCCCAGCACCGCGCTGATCCCGCGCTCGCGTAGCTCATCCACGCGGGTGCGCGAGGTTTCAACCACCACCAGCGGGATCCCCTGGGCCATCAGCTTCTCGCCCAGCAGGCTGCCGACGCGGCCGAAACCGACCAGCAGCGCGTGGTTGCAGATATCGACCGGCACCTGCTTCTCGTCTTCCAGCACCTCTTCCAGGGTCTGCTCGTCGAGGGTTTCGGTTTTATCGAGATATTTCTCCAGCAGAGTGAACAGTACCGGGTTGAGCATAATCGAGATGATCGCTCCGGCCAGCACCAGGTTTTGCCCGGCCTGCGGCAGCAGGTTAAGCGCCATCCCCAGGCCGGCGAGAATAAAGGCAAATTCACCAATCTGCGCCAGGCTGGCGGCAATGGTCAATGCGGTACGCGGCGAGTGGCCAAACATACGCACGAGGAAAAAGGCGGCTGCGGATTTACCAAAGATAATGATCGCCAGCGTCGCCAGCACCGCCAGCGGCTGCTGGACCAGCACCATCGGGTCAAACAGCATGCCGACGGAGACAAAGAACAGCACCGCGAAGGCGTCGCGCAGCGGCAGGGTGTCATGAGCGGCACGGTGGCTCAGCTCGGATTCGTTAAGCACCATGCCGGCAAAGAAGGCGCCGAGGGCGAAGGAGACATCAAACAGCTCCACGGCGCCGAAGGCGATGCCCAGCGCCAGGGCCAGCACCGACAGGGTGAACAGCTCGCGCGAGCCGGTGGCCGCGCTGCGCGACATGATCCACGGCACCAGCCGACGGCCGACCAGCATCATAATGGCGATAAAGGCCACCACTTTGCCAATGGTGATCCCGAGGTCGAGGGCCAGGGAAGCGAAGCCGAGGTTGCCTTTCTCCGCCATGCCGGCCACCGCCGGCAGCAGGACCAGCGTCAGGACCATCACCAGGTCTTCCACAATCAGCCAGCCGATGGCGATCTGCCCGCGCTGACTGTCAATCAGCTGTCGTTCCTCCAGGGCGCGCAGCAGCACCACGGTACTGGCGGTGGAGAGGCACAGACCAAAGACGATGCCGGTCATCAGCGACCAGCCAAGGGCGGCGGAGAGCGCCATACCCAACAGCGTCGCCACGGCTATCTGGGCGATGGCCCCGGGAATGGCGATCGACTTTACCGCCATCAGATCCTTGAGGGAGAAATGCAGGCCGACGCCGAACATCAGCAGGATCACGCCGAGCTCCGCCAGTTCCGGAGCCAGTTTGGTGTCAGCAACAAAGCCAGGGGTGAAAGGTCCGGACAGCACGCCCGCTAAGAGATATCCCACCAGAGGAGAAATACGTAGCTTATTGGCAATCATGCCGAGAATAAAGGCGAGCACGAGGCCGCCGACAATGGTGGTGATTAGCGGTGTTGCGTGGTGCATTCCGTCTCCTTTCCAGTGGTGAATCGGTCCATTTTGCTACCCTGTCCGGGTAATAGTTTATGACAAAAACGTTCACTTTGTTTATGAATAATTCTTGAATTGTGCAAAAAAATGGAATTAACCGGCCAAAAGGCACAGAAGGGAAAATCGCGGAGGGAATGCGCGCATCAGGCTGATGGCGCAAGGGATAACGGCGGCCAGCGTTGCACTTTGGCCGCCGGATAATCAGGCTTTTTGCCGGTTATCAGGAAGAAATATCGTCAGGAAACCCAGCAGCGGCAGGAAGGCACAGATTTTATACACCAGATCGATACTGGTATGGTCCGCCAGCAGGCCCAGCACCGCGGCGCCAAGGCCACCCATGCCAAAGGCGAAGCCGAAGAACAGGCCAGAAACCATGCCGATTCGACCCGGCAGCAGCTCCTGCGCATAGACCAGGATAGCGGAGAAGGCCGAGGCGAGGATAAAACCAATAATCACCGTTAAAATCCCCGTCCATTCAAGGCTGGCGTAGGGTAAAACGAGGGTAAACGGCGCCACACCGAGGATAGAGCCCCAAATCACATATTTACGTCCAATTTTATCGCCAACTGGCCCGCCGATTACCGTCCCGGCGGCAACCGCGAACAGGAAGGCAAACAGATGAAGCTGGGCATTTTGCACCGATAATCCGAACTTATGCATCAGATAAAAGGTGTAATAGCTGCTAATGCTCGCCATATAGAAATATTTCGAGAAAATCAGCATCAGCAGAATACCTACCGCCAGAATCACCTTATTGCGCGGCAGCGGATTAACGATCAGCGGCTTCGGTTTGCCTTTATTCATACGGTGCTGTGCGGCATACCAGCGGCTGATTTGCGACAGCACCACAATAGCCAGCAGGGCGGCCAGCACGAACCAGGCGACGTTGCCTTTGCCATAGGGGGCGATAATCACCGCCGCCAGCAATGGACCAAGCGAGCTGCCGAAGTTGCCGCCGACCTGGAACAGCGACTGGGCCAGGCCGTGACGGCCGCCAGAGGCCATCCGCGCCACGCGGGATGATTCCGGATGGAAAACCGAGGAGCCGGTACCCACCAGCGCGGCAGCCAGCAGCACCATGCCGAAACTCCCGGCCAGCGCCAGCAGAATCAAACCGCAGAGGGTGAAGCACATGCCCACCGGCAGCGACCACGGCATCGAGCGTTTATCGGTGATGTAGCCAATCACCGGCTGGAATAGCGATGAGGTGAGCTGGAAGGTGAGGGTGATCATCCCGATCTGCACGAAGGTAAGGGAGAACTCCGCCTGCAGCAGTGGGTAAATCGCAAGGATGAGCGACTGGATCATATCGTTAAGCAAATGGGACAGGCTGATCGCGCCTAAGATGCCAAACGAGGTGCGTGCTTTTTGCGGCGGCGCAGCGGGGCCGGACAGGGGTTGAGCGGTCTGATTGATTGCCATAGGTTCACGTCACTTTTTTATATAGCTTTCGTCATTTTTACGCCATGGCGACGACCCTGATTTTCCCGGCTACTACATGGGAAATATAACCAACGGGCTGACGCAATGCCATACAACGCGAAGGCGTATAGAGGATGCAGGTGGAATTATTATCCGACTAACATACCTGCAGATAAGGTTTGAAGGAAGTCGCAATTCTGAAAACATATTTGTCAACGCGTCTAACTCGCTATACTTTCGGCACTTGGGATTAAGTCAGGGAGTGAAGCATGCATTATTTCAAACACAGCGTGGCGCTGGCGTTATTCGCCGCTTTATCGCTGGGCAGCCTGTCCGCGCAGGCCTATGAGCAGGATAAAACCTATAAAATTACCATCCTGCACACCAACGATCACCACGGCCATTTCTGGCGCAATGACTACGGCGAATATGGCCTGGCGGCGCAGAAAACGCTGGTGGACGGTATTCGTAAAGAGGTGGCGGCCGAAGGCGGTAGCGTTCTGCTGCTGTCCGGCGGGGATATCAATACCGGGGTGCCGGAGTCTGATTTACAGGATGCAGAGCCCGATTTTCGCGGCATGAACTTGATCGGCTACGACGCGATGGCGGTGGGGAACCATGAGTTTGATAATCCGCTGAGCGTGCTGCGCCAGCAGGAAAAGTGGGCGAAGTTCCCGTTCCTGTCGGCCAATATTTATCAGAAAAGCACCGGCGAACGGCTGTTCAAACCCTGGGCGCTGTTTAAACGCGGCGGGTTAAAAATCGCGGTAATTGGCTTAACCACTGACGATACGGCCAAGATTGGCAATCCGGAATATTTCACCGATATCGAATTCCGCAAACCGGCGGAAGAGGCGAAGCTGGTGATCCAGGAGCTGCAGCAGAATGAAAAGCCGGACGTGATCCTGGCCACCACCCATATGGGCCACTATGACAACGGCAACCACGGCTCTAACGCGCCGGGGGATGTCGAGATGGCACGCAGTTTACCCGCGGGCTCGCTGGCGATGATCGTCGGCGGTCACTCGCAGGATCCGGTGTGCATGGCGTCGGAAAATAAAAAACAGGTCGACTATGTGCCTGGGACGCCGTGCGCCCCGGATCGTCAGAACGGTATCTGGATCGTCCAGGCGCATGAGTGGGGCAAATACGTCGGCCGCGCCGATTTTGAGTTCCGCAACGGCGAGATGAAGCTGGTGCACTATCAGCTGATCCCGGTCAACCTGAAGAAAAAAGTGACATACGATAACGGCCAAAGCGAGCGGGTGCTGTATACGCCGCAGATCGCGGAGAACCCGCAGATGATGTCGCTGCTGACGCCGTTCCAGAACAAAGGTAAGGCGCAACTGCAGGTCAAGATCGGCAGCGTGAATGGTCATCTGGAGGGCGATCGCAGTAAAGTGCGCTTCGTACAGACCAATATGGGCCACCTGCTGCTGGCGGCGCAGATGGCGCGCAGTAACGCGGATTTCGCGGTGATGAGCGGCGGCGGGATCCGCGACTCCATCGAGGCGGGCGATATCACCTACAAGGATGTGATGAAGGTCCAGCCGTTCGGCAATGTGCTGACCTATGTCGATATGAGCGGCAAAGAGGTGGTGGATTACCTGACCGCCGTCGCGCAGATGAAGCCGGATTCCGGCGCCTATCCGCAGTTTGCGAACGTCAGCTTTGTGGCCAAAGACGGCAAGTTGAACGATCTGAAAATCAAAGGCGAACCGGTGGATCCGGCGAAGACCTACCGGATGGCGACGCTGAGCTTTAACGCCACCGGCGGCGATGGCTATCCGAACATCGCCGATAAACCCGGGTATGTGAATACCGGCTTTATCGATGCCGAAGTGCTGAAAGAGTATATCGAGAAGAACTCGCCGCTGGATGCCGCCGCCTATGAGCCGAAAGGCGAGGTGAGCTGGCAGTAACCCTGAGGGGAAGCCCGGATAAAGCGCGCTGCGTCGCTATCCGGGCGCTTTCCCGGTGGCGCTGCGCTTACCGGGCACGGGGCGCGTCATCAATCGCGGCGGGCGATATCGGCGAACTTCGCATCCAGCAGCTGCGCCAGATCGCTGGCCGCCAGCTCAATATCCAGCCCGCGTTTGCCGCCGGAAATGTAAATGGTGGCAAATTCCTGCGCCGGGGCGTCAATCACCGTCGGCAGGCGCTTCTTCTGCCCCAGCGGACTGATACCGCCCACCAGATAGCCGGTGATACGCTGCGCCACCATCGGGTCGGCCATGTCGACTTTCTTGGCGCCCAGCGCTTTCGCCACTTTCTTCAAATCCAGCTGCCCGGCGACCGGGGTGACGGCGACCGCCAGATGCTTCATATCGCCATTTACGGCGACCAGCAGGGTCTTGTAAACCTGGTCGGCATTGAGGCCGAGCTTGCGCACCACTTCATCACCGAAGTTGGTCTCATTGGGATCGTGATCGTAACTGTGGATCTGAAAGGGGATTTTGTTTTTTTCGAGTAATTTAACGGCGGGAGTCATAGCTATCCTTCTTACCAACCGGTTTTGCGTGACGTCAGAATACGCCCGCAGGTTGTCTAAAAAATAGTACCATCTTGCGCAATAGTGTTGGCAGTGATGGTCACTTTGAGCGACAATCAGACGATCCGGGATGCAAATCCCGGGATAATAATAATGATGAAATTCCTCTTTGACGGGCCAATAGCAATATTGGCCATTTTTTTATGTCAGCATATCCGGCAGATTCCCTTCGCCATACAGATGCAGCGCGCCGACGGCGACCACGTAGCGCCCCGGCGGCAGGGCCAGCAGCGTCTCGCGCCAGGCGAGATTGCGCTGGTGCATCAGCACATCATATAAAGACTGGCTGAAGGTCGTCGGCAGCGATACCGCGCCGCGCGACGGCGGTTGCTCCAGCCACCAGCCGATCATGACCTGCAGTAAACGGGCGTTGGTGCGCCAGTGGGTCAGCGTATCCTCCAGCAGCGCCATTCCGCCATCGGGCAGGTCGCGCAGCAGCGCGATCTGGCTGTCGGCGCCTTCCAGCTCCATCACCGCTATGTTGCTCTCGCGGGCGGCCATCAGCAACTGATAATCGATACCGTAATCCGGCCGCAGCCCCAGCTTCTGCGCCTGGGTGGCCTGCAGAACCATCGCCACCTGCCACAGCGGCTGGCTGTCGAATAGCGCGACCGACAGGCCGAGTTCACCGGCTCGCGTCTGTAGCTCGCTCAGCTGCGCGTCGCTCAGGCGCTCCGCCAGCGGCGGATAAGCGGGGAGATGGCTAAACGGGGTTTCATTGCCGCTGATATCGGCCTCAACGATTAACGCATCGGCCTGGCGTATTTTTTTCAGCAGCTTCGCTGGCGGCGGCGCCATATCGCGGGTGCCCATATGGATGCTGCCGACGAGGTGCAGATAGCGTTCGCCGGGCAGGACGATATCCATCGCAGGCCAGGAATAAGACGAGCCGACGGCGGCTCGCCACAGCATTTTTATCCGGTTTAACAGGCCCATACGCGCTCCGAAGTGTGAGGCATTCATGCTAGCGCATATGGTGATACACGTCACCCTTCCGGCGGGCTTTTCTTGTCCCGGTAAAAAAGCGGGCGCCGACCCTGTCAGCGCCCGCTTTCCTCGACAACGCTTACGCTTTTGGTTTAAAGCGCAGCAGGCGATTAGCGTTACTCACCACGGTAATCGACGACAGCGCCATCGCCGCGCCGGCGACCACCGGATTGAGCAACGTGCCGGTCAGCGGCCAGAGGATCCCGGCGGCAATCGGGATGCCCAGCGAGTTGTAGACAAAGGCCCCCAGCAGGTTCTGCTTCATATTGCGTAAGGTCGCCTTCGAAATCGCCAGCGCATCGGCCACGCCGTGAAGACTATGGCGCATCAGGGTGATCGCCGCCGTTTCAATGGCGACATCGCTGCCGCCGCCCATGGCGATCCCGACATCCGCCTGCGCCAGCGCCGGGGCGTCGTTAATCCCATCGCCCACCATCGCCACTTTGTGCCCCTGGCTCTGCAGACGCTTAATGGCGTCGGCTTTACCGTCCGGCAGCACGCCGGCAATCACCTCATCAATGCCGGCTTCTTTGGCGATAGCATTCGCGGTAGTGGGGTTATCCCCGGTGAGCATCACCAGGCGGTAGCCCTGACGATGCAGGCGCGCCAGAGCGTCGACGCTGTCTTCGCGTAGCGGGTCACGGATGGCGAACAGCGCGGCCGCCTGACCATCTACCGCCAGCAGCACCGGCGTAGCCCCGCGCGAGGCCTGCGCCATCATCTCGCTTTCTATATCGCCGGTGGCGATATGTTGCTCGTTGAGCAGCGCCTGGTTACCGAGCAGCAGGCGATGGCCTTCCGCTTCGCCGCTGACGCCCAGGCCGCGCAGGGTGCGGAAGCCGCTCACTTCCGGCAACGGGCTGTCTCCGGCTTTATCAAGGATCGCTCGCGCCAGCGGATGGCTTGAACCCTGCTCGAGCGCGGCGGCAAGACGCAGCGCGGTCATCTCATCAACGTCTGCGAAAGTTTTCACCGCCACCACCTGCGGCTTGCCTTCGGTCAGGGTGCCGGTTTTATCGAATACCAGGGTGTCGAGTTCACTGGCGCGCTGCAGAGCATCGGCGTCGCGCACCAGTACGCCGTACTCCGCCGCCCGGCCAACGCCGGAGATAATCGACATCGGCGTCGCCAGGCCTAAGGCGCACGGACAGGCGATAATCAGTACCGTGGTGGCGATCACCAGGGTATAGACGATCTGCGGCGCCGGGCCGAAGAAGTACCAGATCGCAGCGCTAATCAGCGCAATGGCGACCACCGCCGGGACAAACACCGCGGAGATTTTATCCGCCAGCTGGCCGATCTCCGGCTTGCTGCTCTGCGCCTGGCGCACCATGCGGATAATACGCGCCAGCGTGGTCTGGCTGCCGACGGCGCTGGCGGTGAACAGCACGCTGCCGTCCTGCACTACGGTGCCGGCGTGAATGGCGTCGCCGTCGCCTTTTTGCTGCGGTACCGGTTCGCCGGTGAGCATCGCTTCATCAAACCAGGCTTCCCCCTGGCTTATCACGCCGTCGACCGGGACGCGGTCGCCGGTCGTCAGGCGCAGCGTCATGCCGGCCTGAACTTCAGCGAGCGGCAGATCTTTCTCGCCCTCGGGCGTAACGACCCGCGCCGAAGGCGGCGTCAGGTCGAGCAGTTTTTCCAGCGCTTTTGAGGAGCGCTGGCGGGCGCGGGCCTCCAGCATATGGCCGAGGTTAATCAGGCCGATAATCATTGCGCTGGCTTCGTAATAGAGATGGCGGGCTTCCATCGGGAACCACTGTGGCCACAGGTTGACGCTCATCGAGTACAGCCAGGCGACGCCGGTACCGAGCGCCACCAGCGTATCCATGGTGGCGGTGCCGTTTTTCAGGCTTTTCCACGCGCTGCGGTAGAAGTGGCCGCCGGCGAAGACCATTACCGCCAGGGTGACGAGGCCGATGACCAGCCACAGCGAACGGTTGTCGTCGCTGACCATCATGTTATCGCCGATCATGCCCCAGACCATCACCGGCACGCCGACCAGCAGGGCGACAATCGCCTGCCAGCGAAAACGTTTCATGGTGGCGATGGCGGTTTCCTGCTGCCGTTCGCGGCGTTCCAGATCGTCCTCGATCGCCTCCGCGCCGTAGCCCGCTTTCTCCACCGCCTGCACTAATTCTGCGGCGGACGCACTGCCCATCACCAGCGCCGTGCGTTCCGCCAGGTTAACCCGCGCCTGTGAGACGCCCGGCACCGCGGCAAGCGCGTTCTGTACCCGGGAGACGCAGCTGGCGCAGCTCATGCCGTTGATCAGCAGCTGTTGACTGTCATCTTCGTCATGGGCTGCCGGAAGCTCAGGAGTGGCCGCTGTCAGTGCTTCCGACGGGATTGATGATTCTGCCAGCGGTTTAGCCTTTGGGTGGCTGAGCTCCGCGCCGTATCCGGCTTGTTTAACGGTTTCAATCAGCGCTTGTGCGCTGGCGCTGCCCGTCACATGGGCTTCAGTGAGGGTGACTTCCGCTTGCTCAACGTCAGGACGCTGCTCCAGACTCTCTTTCACGCGTTTAACGCAGTGGCCGCAGGAGAGGCCATCCAGCGTCAGGTCGATAGTGTTAGACATAAATAACTCCTGAATAATTTTCCGGTCAACGATTGACCAGAACCACTCTTTCATCGAGTATTAAGAAGGTTAAACCTTCCAGCAAGGGGAAGGTCAAGGAGAAAAAATGAATATCAGCGATGTGGCGAAAAAAACCGGTTTAACCAGCAAAGCGATTCGTTTTTACGAAGAGAAGGGGCTGGTGACGCCGCCGTTGCGGAGCGAAAACGGCTACCGCACCTACGGTCAGCAGCATCTCGATGAGCTGACGCTGCTGCGCCAGGCGCGGCAGGTGGGGTTTAATCTGGAAGAGTGCCGCGAGCTGGTGGCGCTATTCAACGACCCGTCACGGCACAGCGCCGATGTGAAAAAACGCACGCTGGAGAAAGTGGCGGATATCGAGAACCATATCCGCGAGCTGCAAAATATGCGCGCGCACCTGCTGGCGCTGGCTGAATCCTGCCCCGGCGACGACAGCGCGGAGTGCCCGATTATCGATAATCTTTCCGGCTGTTGTCATCGCAAGGCGCAGGCTTAACGAACAACGGGTCTGATCCGCAGCGTAATCCCTTCCACGGCGACCACTTCGACCTGACTGCCCGCGGCGAGGTCCTCGTCAGCCATCACCGGCCAGGAGCTGTCGCCCACGCGCACGTGGCCGCGGCCGTTTACCAGCGGGGCATCCAGCGTCAGACGGCGGCCAATCAGCTGTAGCCCGCGCTGGTTGAGTTGAGCATCGGCAGGACGCTGCAGTTTGACGCGCTTGCGCAGCCACTTCGACCACAGCCACGCCGCCAGCAGAGTGAGGACGGCAAACAGCGTGCCTTGCCATTCCCAGCTCAGCGGCAGGAGCCAGGTCAGGGCGCCGGTCACCACGCCGGCGACGCCGCTCCATAGCAGGTATCCGCTGCCGCCCAGCATCTCGGCCGCCAGCAGCAGCCCGCCGAGGCTAAGCCAGAACAGATGGGGGTGGGCGAGGATCAGGTCGATCATGATTTTTTCCGATCGCCAGCGCCTTCTTTGATCAGCTCGCTGATCCCGGCGATCGATCCCATCAGGCTGCTGGCATCCAGCGGCATCAGCACCACTTTACTGTTGTTGGCGGCGCCAATCTGCTGCAGCGCATCGGTGTATTTCTGCGCCACGAAGTAGTTGATCGCCTGAATATCGCCTGAGGCGATCGCCGAGGAGACCATCTGGGTGGCGCGGGCTTCCGCTTCAGCGGAACGCTCGCGGGCCTCCGCCTGCAGGAACGCGGACTGCCGCTCGCCCTCCGCCTTGAGGATCTGCGACTGCTTTTCCCCTTCCGCTTTCAGTATTTCCGCCTGACGCACCCCTTCGGCCTCGAGAATATAAGCGCGCTTGGTTCGTTCGGCTTTCATCTGGGCGTTCATCGAGGCGATAAGTTCCG
This sequence comes from Klebsiella sp. GB_Kp056, assembly GCF_040064755.1. Taxonomy (NCBI): domain Bacteria; kingdom Pseudomonadati; phylum Pseudomonadota; class Gammaproteobacteria; order Enterobacterales; family Enterobacteriaceae; genus Klebsiella; species Klebsiella sp. GB_Kp056. Next base: position 49,315 of record NZ_JBEAJA010000043.1, read on the forward strand.
CCGGTGGGCGAACGTCGCGAATTTCGACGCGGGTGATTTTCACCCCCCACGGGTTGGTGGCGTCGTCAACGATATGCAGCAGGCGGGTGTTAATGCTGTCGCGCTGGGAGAGCATTTCGTCCAGCTCCATCGAGCCGAGCACGGTACGGATGTTGGTCATCGTCAGGTTGACGATCGCCTGCTCAAGATTGCTGACCTCGTAGGCGGCCTTCGGCGCGTCAACCACCTGAATAAAGCAAACGGCGTCGATAGTGACGTTGGCGTTATCCCGGGAGATCACCTCCTGTGACGGGATGTCGAGCACCTGCTCCATCATGTTCACTTTGCGGCCGATGCGGTCCATAAACGGCACGACTAAGCTTAATCCCGGCTGCAGCGTCTGGGTAAAACGCCCGAAGCGCTCCACCGTCCACTGGTAGCCCTGCGGGACGATTTTCACCGCCGCGGCCACAATGACCAGCGCGACGAAAATAAGGATAGGAATAAAAATCAGCATCAAAAACCTCCTGTCTTGTTGCCTGGTGGGGCGCTACAAGGAAATAGCGCATGTTTAAATTGAGTATATCTTTCTCCTCATCCTGGAGAAAGGAAAGTGGGGTAAACTAGCGGTGTTTCAGAAAATAATCAGGAAGACTCATGAAGGAAAATAACGCGCTTTTGCGTCTCGAGGATGTGGGATTTAAGACCGACGACGCAGTTATTTTACATAATATCAACCTTCAGCTCAGACCCGGGGAATTCAAGTTGATTACCGGGCCTTCCGGCTGCGGGAAAAGCACCTTGCTGAAAATTATCGCCTCGCTGCTCAGCCCGACCTCCGGACGTCTGTTTTTCGATGATGCCGATGTCGCGACGCTGTCGCCGGAAAGGTATCGCCAGCAGGTCTCTTATTGTGCGCAGACGCCGGCGCTGTTCGGGGATTCGGTTTACGATAACCTGATTTTTCCGTGGCAGATCCGTAATAAACAACCGGATCCGCAGGCGCTGGTGGCCGATCTGCAGCGCTTTGGTCTTGGCGAAAATATGCTGGAAAAATCGATTAACGAACTGTCGGGCGGTGAAAAGCAGCGCGTATCGCTGATTCGCAATTTACAATTTCTGCCGCGCGTGCTGCTGCTGGACGAAATTACCAGCGCGCTGGATGACAGTAATAAACAGAATGTGAATGACATTATTCATGGCTACGCGACGGAAAAACAGGTCGCTGTTCTATGGGTCACCCACGATCGCAATGAAATTTCGCATGCCGATGAAGTAATTACGCTGCAACCTGCCGGCGGAAACATGCAGGAGGCACAGCATGAACGGGCATAACATTACGAACGAATCGCTGGCGCTGTCGATGGTGCTGGTGCTGATCGCTATTCTGGTGAGCTATCGGGAAAAGCTGGCGCTGGAAAAAGATATTCTCTGGAGCATCTGCCGGGCGATCGTGCAGCTGATTATCGTCGGCTATGTGCTGAAATATATCTTTAACGTCAACCATGCGGTTCTGACGCTGTTGATGGTGCTGTTTATCTGCTTTAACGCGGCGTGGAATGCCAAAAAGCGCAGTAAATATATCGATAAGGCGTTTGTCTCGTCATTTATCGCCATCACCACCGGCGCTGGGCTGACGCTGGCGGTGCTGGTGTTCTCCGGCTCGATAGCCTTCGTGCCGATGCAAGTGATCCCGATTGCCGGGATGGTGGCCGGGAACGCCATGGTGGCGGTGGGGCTGTGCTACAACAATATGGGCCAGCGCTTCAGCAGCGAGCAGCAGCAGATTCAGGAGAAGCTCAGCCTCGGCGCGACGCCGAAGATGGCCTCGGCGCGGCTGATCCGCGACAGCATCCGCGCGTCATTGATTCCCACCGTCGATTCAGCGAAAACGGTCGGCCTGGTGAGTTTGCCAGGGATGATGTCGGGACTAATTTTTGCCGGTATTGACCCGGTGAAGGCGATTAAGTACCAGATCATGGTAACTTTTATGCTGCTGTCGACCGCCAGCCTGTCGACGATTATCGCCGGCTATCTGACCTACCGGAAGTTCTTCAACGCCCGCCATCAGCTGGTGGTGACGCAGCTGAAAAAACGCCCGTGAACGATCCCGGGTTGCGGCGTTCACGCCTCACCCGGGTTACTAAGGCTGCGTTGCGCCTCGTTCGCATAGCCCGGATAGCGCAGCGCTATCCGGGGCAGGCAACGAATTAGTACAGCAGCGAATAGAGCTGACGGCGGTATTTGGCGGCCAGCGCATCGCCGGTACCGAGGGCGGCGAGGATCTCCTGCAGCATCTTGCGCGCCTGGCCGTCGCCGGCGCCTAAATCCTTCTGCAGATGGCTGAACAGTAGCGCCAGCGCTTCTTCGTTACGCCCGACCTGATGCAGCTGTAGCGCCAGCTGGGAGGCCAGCAGCGCATCCTCCGGATTCTGTTCCACCTGCTGCTGCAGCTGCTGGATTTCCGGCGTGTCGGCGGCCTGTTTGAGCAGCTCAATCTGCGCCACCAGACCCTGATAGTGGGTATCCTGATCCTGCAGCGGGATGGTTTTCAGCACGCTTTCCGCTTCATCGGAACGGTGCAGGGCAATCAGCGTTTCCGCCAGCAGCAGGCCAATCTGGCTCTCCTGATTCGACAGCTGCCAGGCTTCCTTCAGCAGCGGCAGGGCATCGGCGTATTTTTCTTCCTGCATCAGGGCCAGCGCCTGCTGAGCTTTCAGCTCCTCTTCGCGGGGCAGGACTTTATCCAGCAGGGCGCGGATCGCTTCTTCCGGCTGCGGGCCTTCAAAACCGTCCACCGGCTGGCCGTTCTGGAACAGATAAACCGTAGGGATGGCGCGCAGACCAAACTGTGAAGCGAGCATCTGCTCAGCGTCGCAATCGACCTTCGCCAGCGTAAACTGGCCATTGTATTGCGCGGCCAGACGCTCAAGAACCGGGGTCAGCTGTTCGCAGTGCTGGCTGCGGGCAGACCAGAAGTAAAACAGCACCGGGACGTTCATAGACTGCTGTAGCGTCTGCTGCAGGTTCGCTTCGCTAATGTTGACAATATTCTGTTCGGACATGGGCATTTCTCGTTAGTCGATTTCTGTTTTACATGGGGGCGGCATTCCGCGCTTCAACTCAGCCGTGGATAATTTTGTCCATCGCGCGGGCTGGCAGCAGGCGTTTGAGCAGCGCCACCGCGTGGGTGACCAGGGTGACCGGGTAGCGCAGCTTCGGCTTATCGCTGGTAAAAGCGTGGCGCACTTTTTCCACCACCGCCTCCGGCCCGAGGGTAAAACGGGCGGCGATGCCCGGGTTTTCAACGGGCTTGTCGCTTTGCGTCTGGTTGACGTTATCGGTAAAGCGGGTGCGGATCGGGCCCGGTTCAATCAGGCTGACCTGAATACCGCTGTGGCGCAGCTCCATGCGCAGCGCATCGGACCATGCCTCAAGGGCATATTTGCTGGCGGCGTAGGCGCCGCGGCCGGGGCTGGCGATAAGCCCCATCACCGAGGAGGTCATCACGATGCGCCCTTCGCCGTGCGGGGTCATCGCCGGCAGCAGCAGCATGGTGAGCTGATGGGCGCCAAAAAAGTTGGCGGAAAACTGCTGTTCCATCTGCTGGCGGCTGATGGTGTTCAGCGGGCCATAGACGCCGTAACCGGCGTTATTGAACAAGCCGTAGAGACGATTATCGGTCAGCGCAATCACCTCCGCCGCCGCGCGCTCCACGCTCTGCGGGTCGTCCAGATCGAGCAAAATACCGGTTAGCCCCAGCTCCTGCATCCGCGCCACATCCTCCGCTTTGCGGCAGGCTGCCAGCACGCGAAAGCCCTCGCGGGTTAAATCCAGCGCGCTTTCCAGACCAATTCCGCTGGAACAGCCTGTCACTAAAACCGTTTTTTGCATAACTTTACCTGTCAGCGACCCCTGGCGTTCAGGAGTCATGATTAACTAAGGGAGCCAGCCGGTTCGCCATCCAGTCGGCGATAAACGGCTGCGCGTCGCGATTCGGGTGAATGCCGTCGTCCTGCATCCACTGGGGTTTCAGATACACCTCCTCCATAAAAAAGGGCAGGAGAGGAATAGCGAACTCTTTGGCCAGGGCCGGGTAAATCGCGCCGAAGGCTTCATTATAGCGGCGGCCATAGTTCGCCGGCAGGTGAATTTGCATCAGCAGCGGCTCGGCGTTGGCCGCTTTGATCGTCTGAATGATGGTGCGCAGCGTCTGCTCGGTCTGCTGCGGCGGAAAGCCGCGCAGCCCGTCGTTGCCGCCGAGCTCAACCAGCACCCAGCGCGGCTGATGCTGCTTAAGCAGCGCTGGCAGACGGGACAGTCCCTGCTGGGAGGTATCGCCGCTGATGCTGGCGTTCACCACCGGCGTTTTCGCCTGCCACTTCTCATTGAGCAGCGCAGGCCACGCGGCGTTGGCCGCCATCCGATAGCCAGCGCTCAGGCTGTCGCCGAGGATCAGCAGCGTGTCCGCCGCCATCGCGCGGCAGGTAAACAGGAACAAAAACAGGAAAGGCACATGCCAGCGGAAAACATACTTGAAGTTCATCATCTTAAGAAGTCCGTCGGTCAGGGGGAGCATCAGCTCACCATCCTTACCGGAGTTGAGCTGGTTGTCAAACCGCGGCAGACCATCGCCCTGATCGGCGAGTCGGGCTCCGGTAAATCGACCCTGTTGGCGATCCTCGCCGGCCTGGACGATGGCAGCAGCGGGGAAGTATCGATGCTGGGCAAACCGCTGCATCGAATGGATGAGGAGGCGCGGGCGGCGCTGCGGGCGCAGCACGTCGGTTTTGTATTTCAGTCGTTTATGCTGATCCCAACGCTCAACGCCCTGGAGAACGTCGAGCTGCCGGCGCTGCTGCGCGGCGCCAGCGATAGCCAGAGCCGGGGCGATGCCCGGGCGCTGCTTGAGCAGCTGGGGCTTGGCAAACGCCTGCACCACCTGCCGGCGCAGCTCTCCGGCGGCGAACAGCAGCGGGTGGCGCTGGCCCGGGCCTTCAATGGGCGTCCGGCCATTCTGTTCGCCGATGAGCCCACCGGCAACCTCGATCGCCAGACCGGGGACAAAATTGCCGATCTGCTGTTCTCGCTTAATCGCGAACACGGCACCACCCTGATCCTCGTCACTCACGATCCGCTGCTGGCGGCGCGCTGCGACCGCCGTCTGCGCCTGGTGGATGGCCAGCTGCGGGAGGAAGCATGATCGCCCGCTGGTTCTGGCGCGAATGGCGCTCGCCGTCACTGCTGATCGTCTGGCTGGCGTTAAGCCTCGCCGTGGCCTGCGTGCTGGCTCTGGGGTCGATAAGCGATCGAATGGAGAAAGGCCTCAGCCAGCAAAGCCGTGAGTTTATGGCGGGCGACCGGACGCTGCGCAGTTCGCGCGAGGTGCCCGCTGAGTGGATCGCGCAAGCGCGGAAGTCAGGGCTGAGCGTCGGCGAACAGCTGAGCTTCGCCACCATGACCTTTGCGGGCGATACGCCGCAGCTGGCGGACGTCAAGGCAGTGGATGACCGCTATCCGCTGTATGGCACTCTCGAGACGCAGCCGCCGGGGCTGAAGCCCCGGGCGGGCAGCGTCCTGCTGGCGCCAAGGCTGATGGCGCTGCTGAACCTGAAAACCGGCGATACGATTGACGTTGGCGACGCCACGCTGCGCATTGCCGGGGAAGTGATTCAGGAGCCGGATGCGGGGTTTAACCCCTTCCAGATGGCGCCGCGGCTGATGATGAATATGGCCGACGTGGCAAAGACCGGCGCCGTGCAGCCCGGCAGTCGCGTCGCATGGCGTTATAAGTTCGCCGGCGACGCTGAACAGCTGGCCCGTTATGAGCAGTGGCTGCTGCCGAAACTCGGCCCGGAGCATCGCTGGATTGGTCTTGAACAGGACGACAGCGCGCTGGGCAAATCCCTCGAACGCTCGCAGCAATTCCTGTTGTTATCCGCGCTGTTGACGCTGCTGCTGGCCGTCGCGGCGGTGGCCGTGGCGATGGGCCACTACTGCCGCAGCCGCTACGATCTGGTCGCCATACTCAAGACGCTGGGCGCCGGACGGGCGCAGCTGCGCAAGCTGATTGTCGGTCAGTGGCTGCTGCTGCTGGCGCTGTCGGTGATAACCGGCGGGGTGGCGGGGCTGGCGCTGGAGCGCCTGCTGCTGCTGGTGCTCAAACCGGTTCTTCCCGCCGCGCTCCCGCCGGCCAGCGGCTGGCCGTGGCTGTGGGCGGTGGGCGCGACCGGCGTGATTTCCCTGCTGGTGGGCCTGCGGCCGTATCGGCTGCTGCTGGCGACCCTGCCGCTGCGAGTGCTGCGCCAGGACGTGGTGGCCAGCGTCTGGCCGTTAAAAATCTGGATCCCGACGGTCAGCGCCGTGGTGGTGGGCCTGCTGGCGTGGCTGATGGGCGGCAGTCCGCTGCTGTGGTCAGTGCTGGCCGGGGCGGTGGTGCTGGCGCTGCTGTGCGGCCTGGTGGGCTGGGGATTGCTGTGGCTGCTCAAACGCCTGACGCTCAGAGCCTTGCCGCTGCGTCTGGCGGTGAATCGCCTGCTGCGCCAGCCGTGGTCGACCCTCAGCCAGTTGGCGGCGTTTTCCCTGTCATTTATGCTGCTGGCGCTCCTGCTGGTGCTGCGCGGCGATCTGCTCGATCGCTGGCAGCAGCAACTGCCCCCGGAGAGCCCGAACTACTTCCTGATCAATATCGCCCCTGAGCAGATAATGCCGGTGAAGACCTTCCTCGCCGAACATCAGACGCGGGCGGCGGAATTCTATCCGATCGTCCGGGCTCGTCTGACGCAGATCAACGGCCAGTCCACGGACGGGAATAAAGACGAAGCGCTGAATCGCGAGCTTAATCTCACCTGGAGCGAACAGCGTCCGGATCATAATCCGCTGGTGGCCGGCAGCTGGCCGCCGAAGCAGGGCGAGGTATCGATTGAGGAGGGGCTGGCGCAGCGATTGGGAGTGACAATCGGCGATACGGTGACCTTTAACGGCGATACGCAGGAGTTCAGCGCGAAGGTGAGCAGCGTGCGCAAAGTCGACTGGGAGAGCCTGCGGCCAAACTTCTTCTTTATTTTCCCCACCGGGGCGCTGGACGGGCAGCCGCAGAGCTGGCTCACCAGCTTCCGCTGGGATAACGGTCCTGCGATGTTGACCCAGCTGAACCGCGAGTTTCCCACCGTCAGTCTGCTGGATATTGGCGCTATCCTGCGCCAGGTCGGCCAGGTGCTCTCCCAGGTCAGCCGGGCGCTGGAGGTGATGGTGGGCCTGGTGACGGCCTGCGGCGTGCTGCTGTTGCTGGCGCAGGTGCAGGTCGGTATGCGTCAGCGTCATCAGGAGCTGGTGGTCTGGCGCACGCTGGGGGCCGGGAAATCGCTGCTGCGCGCCACGCTGTGGGCGGAGTTTGCCCTGTTGGGGCTGGTCTCCGGCCTGGTGGCGGCGATAGGCGCCGAAGTGGCGCTGGCGATGCTGCAGACCAAAGTCTTTGATTTTCCCTGGGCGCCGGACTGGCGGCTGTGGGTGATGCTGCCGCTGACGGGAGCGGTGTTGTTATCCCTGTGCGGCGGCGGGCTGGGGCTGCGTTTATTAAAAGGGAAAGCGCTATTCCGTCAGTTTAGCCAGTAAGAATATTACATGTTGATGATGCGCCGCCGTTTTTGGCGGCGCTTTTATTTTAAGCGCACAAATTGATAAACCATTGATTTTTAAGCGCACGAAACATTAAAAACCCAGCAACACGCTGTGCTGATTCGCGGTTAATATTCAACTGGAAAATATAAGGTTGCTTATTAATCAAGGAAAAACTATGGCACACACAATAAAAACGCTGGCGATCTCGATCGGCGCAGCATTAGCGTTAACGTCATTGGCTGCCCACGCGGAGATCACCCTGCTAAAACAGGATCCGCAGGCGGGGGATCCGTTAAGCCGGCTTAACTTTACCGTCGGCGGAAGTATCCGCCCGCAGTTCAATATGATGACCGGCGACGGGGATAAAGGCTCCTATAAGCGCAACGGTTTCGACGGCGGCACCCGCTTCCGTTTCGCCGCGGACTACTATCTGTTCGATGATATTAGCTGGATCAGCTACTACGAGCTGGGGGTGAATATTCCGGCGCTGTTCGACTGGGATAATCACTACGCGGAAGGGGCGAACAATACCACCCGCCGCATGCTGTATACCGGCCTGAAAAGCGATACCTGGGGGACGTTAACCTACGGTCAGCAAAACAGTATTTACTATGATGTGGTCGGGGTGAAAACCGATATCTGGGACTACGATATGATTGCCCAGGCGCCGGGCAACGGTATTAACGGCGATTACGATGGTTCTTATCGTTCCCGTAATATGCTGAAATATAAGAAAACCGTTGGCGATGTCGATCTTTACGGTTCCTATCTGTTCGAAGACAGCGAATACCTGCCGGGTAATGGTCTGCGCTATAAACGTAAAGGCGGCGGTTCTGTTGGCGCGGACTACCACATCATGAAGGATCTGACCTGGGGGACCGCGTGGAACTACACCCGCGCCGAAATGCGCGACCCGTCAAGTTCCGACAGCAAAACCTATGACCAGAACATCGTCGGTACCGCGCTGAGCTGGACCCCGGATAACTGGACTTTCTCCTTCGGCGGCGGCTGGTATCAGAACTTCCTCACTACCAAAAAAACCGATGTCCATAATTACTTCGCCGGCGACGCCTGGGGGATTGAATATTTTGCGGGCTATAAATTCCCGATCAATCAATATGCCGTTAAATCTATTCAGCCGTACTTTATGGGCGACCGCCTGGAATATGTGAACGGCCGTAACTACCAGCGGATTGATAACGGTCTGGGGATCAGCTTCCAGCTGGATTATGGCTTCCGCGTTGACTACGAGCACGTGTTTACCTCCAGCACCGACAACCTGGGCGATATGAACCTGGTGCGTCTGCGCTACGACTTCTAAGCGGTAACCATTCCCCGGTGACGCTGCGCTTACCGGGGCTACAGGTTCACCGCCGTCTGCGGACCCGTAGCCCGGCTAAGGCGTTTACGCCGCAAGCCGGGACAAGAGAGGGTGTGATTACTCCGCCAGCCAGGCGGCGACCTCCTGCCAGTTGCCGCGAAAAATAATCTTCCCGGCTTTTTTCCCCAACTGATAGCGATACATCGGGTCGTAGTATTCTTCCAGCAGCGGCACCAGCCAGGCGAAGTGCGCCTCGGTGCTGGTGGTGCGCTGCTGCTGCGCCAGCGACTCATCGAGGCGTTCAGTGAGCTGAGCAAAACGCTGCAGTCCCAGGCGACGGCGGATGGCGAACAGGCCGTGATGCAGATACTCGCCATATGCCTGCCAGCCTTTCTCTTCGCCATAGGCGGCGATAAAGTCGCGATACATGCGATCGAAATACTCCTCGCGCAGCCGTTCGAGGCGAACGTCAAACGGATCTTCCACCACCGCCAGCGGCGATTGCGCCATGCGGATGCGCAGGCACTCCGGCAGATGGTTGGCGCCGATCATGTGGCCTTCATCTTCCAGCACCCAGCGCGTCTGCTGTTCGGCTTTTTTGAGCAGGCTAACCGCCAGATGGTTTTCAAAGGTGGCCTGCGGATGCTGCGGCTGTAGCGTGCGGCCAAACGAAGAGCCGCGGTGGTGGGCATGGCCTTCCAGATCGATACCGTCCGGGCGCGAGCAAACCAGCTGGGTTTTGCCGTTGCCGGTGCAGCCGCCAATCAGCACGATCGGTCGCTGTACCAGCGCGTCGGTGGCCTGGATCGCCGCCTGGCGCAGCGCTTTATAGCCGCCGACGATCAGGGGGTAATCCACACCAGCTTCTTTCAGCCACTGCTGGACGATATGCGAGCGCTGGCCGCCGCGAGCGCAGCACAGGAAACCGTGCGGGTAACGGGCGCACGCTTCCAGCCAGGCCTGGATCCGGCTGGCGCGCATGTCGCCCTGGACCAGCTTATGGCCGAGCGCCAGCGCCGCTTCCGGCCCCTGGCGCTTGTAGCAGGTGCCAACCGCGGCGCGTTCTTCATCATTCATCAGCGGCAGGTTGATCGCCGCCGGCATCGCGCTTTGGCTAAACTCCACCGGGGCGCGCACGTCAATCAGTGGCGTATCGCTGGCGAGAATGGCGCGATAATCCGTCCCATTGGTCATGGGGTATCCTCTGAAGTCAAAACAGAAATGGGCTTTACAGCAAGGGGGGGATTGTACGCGCCTCAAGGTGTGCCGGGGAAGGGGATAGATCAAATCCCCGGCACGAAGGGCTTAGCTGAGCTGCGCCTGCGCCCAGACGATACCGCTGGCGTATTCCGCTGGCAGCAGCGGCTTCAACGCTTCCAGCGTCGCGCTCAGACGGTCTGTATCGCTGTCGGTCAGGTTCAGGTGGCCGACTTTACGACCCTGGCGCACCTCTTTATCGTACCAGTGCAGGTGGACCAGCGGCAGCTTCAGCCAGTCGTAATTGAGATCGGTGCCGATCAGGTTGATCATCACCGACGGGCTGTTAACCACCGGCGGCGGCAGAGGAAGGTCGGTCATCGCTCGCAGATGCAGCTCAAACTGGCTGATGGAGGCGCCATTTTGCGTCCAGTGGCCGCTGTTGTGTACGCGCGGCGCCAGCTCGTTAATCAGCAGCCCCTCGGCGGTGACGAAGCACTCCATCGCCATCACGCCGACGTAGTTCAGCTCGTTCATGATCGCCGTCAGCATGCTTTCCGCTTGCTCCTGCTGGCGGGCATTGGCCTGCGGGAAGGCGACGCTGGCGCGCAGAATACCGTCCTGATGCAGGTTGCGGGTCAGCGGGTAGAAGACGGTGCTGCCGTCCTGGGCGCGGGCGCCTACCAGCGACACTTCGCCGGAGAAGTTAATCCCCTGCTCGACGATGCACTCGCCGTAGTTATCGTCCGGTAGCTGATCGATCTCGTTTTCCCGCAGACGCCACTGGCCGCGGCCGTCGTAGCCGCCGACGCGACGCTTAACGATCGCCAGTTCGCCAAGGCGGGCAAACACCGCCGGCCACTCGCTTTTATCCGCCAGCAGCTGCCACGGGGCAGTGGCGAGGCCCAGCTTATCGAACAGCTGCTTTTGCGTCAGGCGATCGGCGATAATCGGGAAGACGTCGCGGTTGACGAACGCCGGGTGGCGGGCCAGCTCGCGGGTGAGGGCGGTTTCCGGCCAGCGTTCAATTTCTGCGGTGATGACGCTCTGCTGGAACGGCACCGCTTCCGGATCGGCTTCCAGCCCCACCGGCCAGACGGCGATACCCAGCGGCTCGCCGGCCTGGCGCAGCATACGGCCTAACTGGCCGTTACCGAGCACGCATACCTGTTTCATGCCGCACCCCGCGGGTCCGGGTTATCCAGCACTTCATCGGTTTGCGCCTGACGCCAGGCGCTCAGGCGCTGGTGGAGTTCAGCATCATGCTGGGCGAGGATCTGCGCGGCGAGCAGACCGGCGTTTGCAGCCCCGGCTTTGCCGATGGCCAGGGTACCGACCGGAATACCGCGCGGCATCTGCACAATGGAGTAGAGGCTGTCGACACCGCTTAAGGCCGCGCTCTGAACCGGTACGCCGAGCACCGGCACCAGGGTTTTCGCCGCAATCATGCCCGGCAGATGCGCCGCGCCGCCTGCCCCTGCAATAATCACCTGATAACCGTGGCTTTCGGCGCTTTCAGCGAAGCTGAACAGCTTATCGGGCGTGCGATGGGCGGAGACCACTTCGACATGGTACGGAACGTTCAGGGCATCAAGGATTTCTGCGGTAAACTGCATGGTAGCCCAGTCGCTTTTGGACCCCATCACGATGGCGATACGCGCCGAATTATTGCGGGAAGACATGCGTCTTAAAACTCCTGTGGGTGTGTTTCACACTGCTTTAGAGGCCACAGAGAATAGCATGAACTGCCGGCAAGGAAAACGGTTGCGTGCGCATGGTTAGCCGTCTTTTGTCTCGCTTATCGAGGACGGCGATCGCGGCTTATCGACACTTCTCTCATTCATGATACAGGTGATAAGCAGCACGAGCCCCCAGGGGAGCATCAGGGTGCCCATGATCAGTAAAAAGATCTGTACTGACCGGCTCTCGTGAGGGCGGGTGCAGAGCAAATAAATGGCATAGAAATAGATGGCCCACGCCAGCAGGGCGCACCAGACAAACGTCAGCGTGTTGCCGAGAGTGACGCCGATTAAGGCGATATAGCTTATCCCTAACGGATTGAGGAGCGCGATGATCATTCCCCAGATCAGCGGCTGGCTCCACTTTTTCCTGTTCATGCTCGTTCCTTGAGAGTGATGTCGAGGAAGACTAGCATGCGGAATGCCGGGAGGCGCATACCTCCGCCCAGGCAAAAGGCGGTTTCGGAATTATGCTCGCGCAGGAATTAGAACGGAAAGTGGATCAGTTCGACGTCGTCCGGCGTCACCTTGACCATCGATCCTTCGCTGTGCCAGGCGCCAAGCACCACGCGCCATGCGGGCTGGCCGTTGGCCTGCAGGTCATGGACCGCCGGGCGATGGGTATGGCCGTGGATCAGCCACTGCACGTGATGCCGCTCCATCGCGTCAACCACCGCCTGCGGATTCACATCCATAATTTCCATTGATTTGCTGCTGTTGGCGGCTTTGCTGTCGGCGCGCATGCGGGCGGCGATACGGCGGCGGATAAACAGCGGCAGGGCCAGGAACAGGCGCTGGATCCACGGGGTGTGGACTTTCGCGCGAAACGCCAGATAGCCCAGGTCATCGGTGCACAGCGTGTCGCCATGCATAATCAAGACTTCACGGCCATAGAGGTCCAGTCGCTCTTCTTCGGCGAGCAGGAGCATCCCGCTCTGGCGGGCGAAGCGCTGGCCGACGAGAAAATCGCGGTTGCCGTGAATGAAGTAGCAGGGCACGCCGGCGTCGACGACGGCTTTGATTGCCGTAGCGATTTGCTGATGCAACGGGTTCGGATCGTCATCGCCGATCCATGCCTCGAACAGATCGCCAAGGATATACAGGGCGTCCGCCTGACGGGCTTCCCCCTGTAAAAAACGCAGAAAACCGGCGGTGATCGCCGGTTCTTCTGTTTGCAGGTGCAAATCTGCAATAAAAAGTGTCGCCACGAATTACTCGCTGACGGTGACGCTTTTGATGATCACATCGTCTTTCGGCACATCCTGGTGCATGCCGCTGCGGCCGGTGGCAACCGCTTTGATTTTATCAACCACGTCCATGCCTTCAACCACTTCCGCGAAGACGCAGTAGCCCCAGCCCTGCAGGCTTTCGCCGGAGAAGTTCAGGAAGTCGTTGTCAACCACGTTGATGAAGAACTGCGCGGTTGCAGAGTGCGGCGCCTGAGTACGGGCCATCGCCAGCGTGCCGCGGGTGTTTTTCAGACCGTTGTTCGCTTCGTTCTGAATCGGAGATTTGGTCGCTTTTTGTTTCATGCCAGGTTCAAAACCGCCGCCCTGAATCATGAAGCCGTTGATAACACGGTGGAAAATGGTGTTGTCGTAGAAACCTTCGCGGCAGTAGTCCAGGAAGTTTTTAACTGTTTCCGGCGCTTTGTCGTCAAACGTTTTGATTACGATATCGCCATGATTGGTGTGGAAAGTAACCATTTTTGCATCCTGTTCCGATGAGTGTGGTGCCAGCACCCGGTGTCGGGTGAGATATAGGGGGGTGTTATAGCATAACCGCGGGGGTCGATGCACCTTGCAATGTGTGCTGCGTCCAGTGTGAATTATGGGTATTATAGAGGCTTCATTACCCACACACGTCTACACGGAATCTTCGATGTTAAAAATTTTTAATACACTGACGCGCCAGAAAGAGGAATTTAAACCTATCCATGCCGGGGAAGTCGGCATGTACGTGTGTGGTATTACCGTTTACGATCTCTGTCACATCGGCCATGGGCGTACCTTCGTCTCCTTTGACGTTGTGGCGCGTTATCTGCGTTTTCTCGGCTATAAGCTGAAGTACGTGCGCAATATCACCGATATCGATGACAAAATCATTAAGCGCGCTAATGAAAACGGCGAAAGCTTTGTCGCGCTGGTCGATCGGATGATCGCCGAAATGCACAAGGATTTTGACGCCCTGAATATTTTGCGTCCCGACAGCGAGCCGCGCGCGACGCATCATATTGCGGAAATCATCGAGATTACCGAGCAGCTGATCGCCAAAGGCCATGCCTATGTGGCGGATAACGGCGACGTGATGTTCGATGTGCCGACGGACCCGAACTACGGTTTGCTGTCGCGTCAGGATCTCGATCAGCTGCAGGCGGGGGCGCGCGTCGACGTGGTTGACGTCAAGCGTAACCCGATGGACTTCGTTCTGTGGAAGATGTCGAAAGAGGGCGAGCCAAGCTGGCCGTCGCCGTGGGGCGCGGGCCGTCCGGGCTGGCATATCGAGTGCTCGGCGATGAACTGCAAACAGCTGGGCAACCATTTTGACATCCACGGCGGCGGTTCCGATCTGATGTTCCCGCATCACGAAAACGAAATCGCTCAGTCCACCTGCGCCCATGACGGCGAGTACGTTAACTACTGGATGCACTCCGGCATGGTGATGGTTGACCGCGAGAAGATGTCGAAATCGCTGGGCAACTTCTTTACCGTCCGCGATGTGCTGAAGTATTACGATGCGGAGACGATTCGCTACTTCCTGATGTCTGGCCACTATCGCAGCCAGCTGAACTACAGCGAAGAGAACCTCAAGCAGGCGCGCTCGGCGCTGGAGCGTCTGTACACCGCGCTGCGCGGGACCGACAAATCCGTCGAGGCGGCGGGCGGCGAAGCCTTCGAAGCACGCTTTATCGAGGCGATGGACGATGACTTCAACACCCCGGAAGCCTACTCGGTGCTGTTCGATATGGCGCGCGAAGTAAACCGCCTGAAAACCGAGGACGCGGCCGCGGCGAACGCCATGGCGGCCCACCTGCGTAAGCTTGCGTCGGTGCTGGGGCTGCTGGAGCAGGAGCCGGACGCCTTCCTGCAGAGCGGCGCGCAGGCTGACGACGCGGAAGTGGCGGAAATTGAATCGCTTATCCAGCAGCGTCTGGACGCGCGTAAAGCGAAAGACTGGGCGGCGGCGGATGCGGCGCGCGATCGTCTTAACGAGATGGGGATCGTGCTGGAAGATGGCCCGCAGGGCACCACCTGGCGCCGGAAGTAAGTCATAAAAAAACGCCCGCTTAAGCGGGCGTTTTCCTTTTCGCGGTCAGGCCGTGACGGTTACGCTCTGGCCTTCAAAGCTCACCGTCTGACCGGCGACGATTTTGCAGCGTTTGCGGGTTTCCACCGCGCCGTCGACTTTTACCAGCCCGTCGGCGATGGCGATCTTCGCCTGGGCGCCGCTTTCGCTCCAGCCTTCCAGCTTCAGCAGATCGCACAGCTCAACGTGCGGGTGTTTTCCTAAGGAAAATGTCGCCATCTCAGGCCTCCTCAACGTCGTGGTACTCTTCGCACGCCTGCAGCGTGTTCTGAATCAGGGTGGCGACGGTCATCGGGCCAACGCCGCCGGGCACCGGGGTGATGTAGGATGCGCGTTCAGCGGCATCTTCATACACCACGTCGCCGACCACTTTGCCGCTTTCCAGACGGTTAATGCCGACATCGACCACAATCGCCCCTTCTTTGATCCATTCGCCAGGAATAAAGCCCGGTTTACCCACCGCGACGATCAGCAGGTCGGCGTTTTCGACATGATGGCGCAGGTTTTTGGTAAAGCGGTGGGTGACGGTGGTGGTGCAGCCGGCCAGCAGCAGCTCCATGCTCATCGGGCGGCCGACGATATTGGACGCGCCAATGACCACCGCATTCAGGCCGTAGGTGTCGATATTGTAGCGCTCCAGCAGCGTCACGATACCGCGCGGGGTGCACGGACGCAGGCGCGGCGCCCGCTGGCACAGGCGGCCAACGTTGTAAGGATGGAAGCCGTCGACGTCTTTATCCGGCGCGATGCGCTCGAGAACTTTGACGTTATCGATCCCTGCCGGCAGGGGCAGCTGAACCAGAATACCGTCGATGGTCTTATCGGCATTCAGGGTGTCGATAAGCTCCAGCAGCTCGGCTTCGCTGGTGGTTTCCGGGAGATCGTAAGAGCGGGAGACGAAGCCCACTTCTTCACATGCTTTGCGCTTGCTGCCGACATAAATCTGCGAGGCCGGGTTGCTGCCGACCAGCACGACGGCCAGCCCAGGGGCGCGTTTTCCGGCCGCAACGCGAGCCTTCACTTTTTCCGCAACCTCAGAGCGTACCTGCTGCGCAATCGTTTTACCGTCAATAATTTTTGCTGCCATCAGAGAGAGGATTCCATCTGTATCTTTACGAAAGGGGGATGAGGATATTTTGTCAGAAGCCGGCCTCGCTGTCAGTCCTCGTTTGCTGTTTTATCCTGTCTGGGGCAAATTTAGCCAGTTTTTGACCCTTTTCATTGCATGGTTATTGGTGTATTGCGCCTGGCCACTCAGTCGATTTACTGGCGTAAGAGCCCCGGTGGTATGCTTCTTGTACAGTTGGCGGAGGATATTTCGCCAGCGTCGTATAAGCCCCGCAGTTTCCTGGCAAAATGGATTGACTCAACCGACGTGGACCGTATAATTCCAGGCGTTTCACTCCGCGAAGCACTCGCTTCTCAGGGCGCCCTTAGCTCAGCTGGATAGAGCAACGGCCTTCTAAGCCGTAGGTCACAGGTTCGAATCCTGTAGGGCGTGCCATTAATAATCAAGCACTTATCAAATTCCTCCAGCCACTGAATTTTCCTTGTGGGACATATTTGGGACATCTTCTGCAAAAATCGAGTCAATTTGACGTGCGTGCTCAGTTAAATGGTTAGGTGCCAGGTGAGCATATCGACGGACCATTTCGATGCTTTCCCAACCACCCATTTCCTGAAGCACAGAAAGCGGGACATTGGACTGAATCAGCCAGCTCGCCCAGGTGTGTCGGAGGTCGTGAAATCGAAAGTCTTCAATGCCGGCACGTTTGCATGATGAGTGGACTGACACCGCCCCGGTAGATATCATATCCTTGGTTCAATGAGATTGAGCCGATTCTACCTTATTCAAATGATCAGTATGCTTGTGGAAACTGTCGCCACCAAGTTACTGATTATACTGAGAAGGCAAAAAAGTATCTCAAGGACTTCAACTCTGATATGAAAGGATCTAAGAGTCCCAACAGGAAGCGATAGACAAAGCAAATAGAGTTGTCGAAGAATATAACCGCAAGGCGAAGGGTACCAACAAAAGGCCCATTGCGAGGAGTTTTATACAAGATATTCAGAGCTAGTTTATTATTATATCTCAATGGGGGAACTATGGAAATAGTAGGCGATTTTAGTGATGTTACCGCACTTCAAAAATATATGAGTTTTGCAAAATTCATGGACCTGATTGAAACAAATAAAATATTCCTTTCGAAAGCATCTGGTTTTGAAGATAAGAATGAAGGTGGTTTAAGTTTAGAATTCAGGTTTTTGAATGATGGTAGTGCAATGATGTTAGATGTTGCAATGAATCATATATTTCCGAGTGTTAGGAAATTATCTCCAGAAGAAAGGGTTGAACATGAAAAGAAAACAGAGCAATTATTTGAAGTAATAGAAAAAAGAATTAATAGTACTGTCTTTGGAGACTTTCCTAATAACGAATTTAGCTATGATGATATTAACAAGCAATATAAAGAATGGATTGATGTGAGCTGCTGGCATGCAAACATGCATGAGAGCATGGCGATGTGGAAAATTTATGGTGAATCGGAAAGTTCGGTATGCATGGTTACCAATCTTGAAAAAATAAAATCAAGTTTTATCCCGCCTGACGGATATAAGATGATTATCGCTAAAGTCGAATACATATCGCACGATACTGATTCGTTTAAAATTGAGCACAAGTTAGCTCCTTTCATGCACAAATCGAACTTTTATACATATGAACAAGAAGTCAGAATTATTGGTTATAACTCTTTTTGTAAGTTTAAAGAAATGAGAGCTGATTTTGGTACAAAGATAAAACTAGATATCACAAATTTAATACAGGAGATAAAAGTATCGCCTTATGCACCTAACTGGTTTTTTGAATTGGTAAAATCAGTATGTAAAAAATATGACTTAGATATACCAGTTAACCGTTCAAAAATATATGGAAGTTTATAATCGCCAGAATAATTTGAAATTAACTGTCAACAGTATCCCCATAACATACTAAGGGATTGTTGACGAGCAATTTATCGCTTTTCGAGTTGATAGGCGCTTTCCTGCGCCAGTTACATCACGTTGCCGTACTTACCGGGCGATAATTTCGCTGTTCAACAAGAGGCTTTTTCCACCAAGTTTATCGGTACTTGCGGCCTTTCTTTCGTCAAGCCACTTTTCAACTTCATCTCCATCCCAGGCGCAGCGTCCGTCGGTAATATAGAAACGTTTTGGGAACTGATTTTTGTGCTCAAGGCGGTCGATAGTACTCATCGATAACGGAACCACCAGCAACAACTCTTTCCTGCCAAAAGCTTTATCATTAATTAATTCGACCGTATCTGTTAGGAGGGGGGATTTTTAGCAAATGGTTAATCAGGAATGCAGCGGATTATTCCTGGATGTCAACCGTTTTTGATGCCCGATTCCGCTACAGCCTGATTAAAAGTGTCCTGTAATTCAGTCGGAACGCAAAATGTTACCAGATTGGATTTGCTCATAAAGGGCCGCTGATTCATTGTTATCAGTTTATACAGATATAGTGGCCGTATATACACCGATTGATACCGGTCATCGGATAAATTAACGGTATCAAGGTGCCTCTATCAACAGCGCTCACATCACTGGCCGCATTGAAGTGTGTACGTAGAGTGGACGAAACTTGCAGAGCGAGTCTTACCATCAGGTCAGTCTATTCGCGCTTCTTCACCTGGAAGGAGTTGTTTCTCTGCCATTTTTTTTATATTCATAAGGAAGACGCTACCGTCGGTGAACCGATCATACAGTTTGCTTGCTAGCGGCGAATCTATGGCTTTAAGGGACGGATAGAGCTGCCGGCGCCAGACGCTGTAAATAAATTCATAGTGAATAGCTAGCGCATTGATGTTGTACAAATGTTTTTCACGCTCAGAAGGCGGCTTACGAGAATCAGTGTATCTTAACGTTTCCTCCTTCTCAGCTCTGCTTTCTGTTGGCTCTGGTTGCAGTTCTGATGCCAGATAGTCCATTACAAGCTCGAAATCCTCGTTGGATGTTATATGAAGAGCTTGCATAACCTTTTTGATATTTCTTTTCTGCGTACTGTCCATTCTTTGCACTCCATGATTGTTTTATTTTTGATCGTAATAGGTAAGGCAAGTTGATATTCTAACTGCTCATAAAACACTCACTTTTGAGGCGGTACCGTGATCTGCATCTAAGAAATAAGCGGAATGTATCTGGCTGGCTATACAACCTATATCGACTGAACTACCAGAATCATGAACTGAAGGTTGGGTACTGGACGGCGTGATTTTACTGCTTATGACCAGTGAGTGTTGGTTCAACCAGCTAAATGTTGGTTCAAAACATGAGGGTGTTGGTTCATTTTTTTAAAAAATGTATAAACAAAACAATGGCCTTTACGTTTTGAGGCAACTGAACCAACCGAACCAACACATTTTGCATGTATATAGAGAAATTTTTCCGCACATAAATTTTGCGGCGTTTTGTGTCGGTGGATATTTCCGACAAGTGAGGTTGTGCTATGGGGACAAAATTGAACAAAAAAACACCCAATGCTCATCTATAGAAAAAAATTATTGGGGTACATTTGGGGGGGATTTTACAAACAAATTTAGTTATATAAAATCAACAAATTGCATTTTTATATCGAATCCTATAGGGGCCATACTCATCACTTCTTTTAACGTCTGCCAAAGTCCACTCAATCTCCTTAATTATGCAAACGTTGCCGTTACTTCCTTCTCTCAAAGTCTACAAACTGTGCGTTGATATTCCTTAAGCGGTGGAAGGAATCGGGTACTTCAGGTCGATTTGCGGCGCATCGCTTAGCCGCCGGCCAGATTTTGCCATCAGGTATCCGGCGATTTCTTCAGGCGTCAAATCGACATGAAGCATGTCTATATCCTGAAACCATTCATCTGGCCAGTAGATAAGGTCGGATGGATTGGCATCAAAGTTTTTTTCCAGCAGTCCCAGCGCGTAGCTTTGTTCAGATTCCTTACCTTCAGCCTGATAAACGAACTGGATGATCTGAATCAGTTCATCCCACGATAAATCTGCAACGTATTTTTCTTGATTAAACGCCATCCGGGTGAAGTCTTTTGCACTGGTCCATGAAGAGAAGTCCCGGAAATCTGAGAATGAATATGGGGTAATAACCTCGCTATTCCAGTCACTTATCAACATTTTCAACCCGGCATCTTCTTCCCTGACCCCGTTATCAATTTGCGCCAGTATCTCTTCTGCCATGTCCGCTAGCTGTTTCAGTTTCTGACGGTTTACTTTGGCTGGTTGCAGACGATCGGGTAATGGCATCGGGTTATTCCTTGTAAAACTGAGCGCATCAGTGACAAGCTATGAGTACATCTTGGTCAAACATTTATCCAAAGTCTATATACAATCAACTCCTCTTCTGACAACGAGCGTCTAACAGCATCAATATCAGCGGCAGGTCCCAGAAGTTCGTAACCCGCAGTCCGGAAAATGCCTACTCGTCATGATAAAAAGTGGCTTCACAAACCACACCCATTAGCCGACTTTCCCTGTGCAGAAGGCCGTTTATAGCCTGTTTCAGGGCATATCAAGTTGCGCCTTTCCCTGCCTAATGACCGCAATCTGATAACAAAAAGTTTAATTTTTTTCCCCGCCGCGCTGACTATAGTTAGGGCACTTTCACTTGCCCAAAAGGTCACGATTATGAAATTAGTTATCGCCTCCGTAATTTCCCTGCTCAGCTTCAGCGCGCTGGCGGCGCCAGAGGGCACGCTCAGCGTACACATTCTTAATCAGCAAACCGGGCTCCCTTCGCCGGGGGTGCAGATTGAGCTGGATAAGCAGCAAGGGGAGAGCTGGCAGCATATCGCCACCGGCAAAACGGATGCCGATGGGCGGATTAAATCGCTCTATCCGCAGGCGGAAAATATGGAGCCGGGGGTGTATAAAGTGACGTTTAAAACTGGTGACTATTTTAAAAGCCAAAACATGAATACGTTCTTCCCGGTGGTTCCGGTTATTTTCAATGTCACAAAGCAAAATCAAAAACTGCATATCCCGCTGCTGCTCAGTCAGTACGGATACTCTACCTACCGCGGCAGCTGATAACCCAAGCCGTTATCCAGCCAACGCCTGCGCGTCTCCCGCAGGCGTCACCCTTTCCCCGCACAACGACGCCCACGCCTAACGCTCGGTCTCTTTCTCTTTAAAATGGTTAACGGCTTCGTCGTACATCGCCAGCAGGCCGGAAATATCGCCTTCATATTGCGGCACGCGCTGGGCGCGAACGAGCTCAATTATCAGCGCATAGGCTGCTTCTTCCGGGGCCGCATGTGGGTTGATCAGTCCAGACATATCACCTCCTTAACAGTGGGCCTTTAGCCTACCCCTCGCCGGGAAACCGCAACAGCCTGATATGCGACCAGTACTTCTTGTATGACTCTGCTGAAACTTCAGAGGCGAAGACCACAGCGGAAATCTATTGAATGAGGCGTTATCCAGGCCACTGGCGTGGCGGTTAGCGCTGCGTCTACACCGGCAGCAGGCTCATCATCAGCCAGGCGATAGCGATGCAGATGAGGGTCATCGACAGCACAAAATTCATGGTAGCTCCTCTTCATCCTTTCTTTACTCAGCGTAAATTTTGACAGCGCTGATCGCCTTTATCCTTGGCGATTTGTGCCGCTATCCAGCGGTGGGGTGGGGAAAGACGGCCTGTTTCCCCGGGAAGGCCAGCAAAATATCCTCTTTGTCAGCGTTATAGTGATGACATCAATGAATAAGCTGCATCACATTGGTTATGTTGGTCTTTCCGCCTGAAGAATGACTTCAGGTCGCTGATAAGCTGCTGGGGGAACTGACAGGATGAGCACCACACCGTTAACGCTTTCTATTGCCGGGCAACCGACGCCCATCACCCTGCCGCAGGTGCCGGGAAGCCGGGGCCATGTGGGGGTCGACATACGCGAGCTGAATCAGTCCGGATTCTGCAGCTACGACCCCGGCTTCGCTAACACCGCCGGATGCCAGTCGGCGATCTCGTGGATCGATACGGAAAACAGCGTGCTGCTGCACCGCGGCTATCCGGTGGACCAGCTGGCCCGCCAGTGTGATTTTCTCGAGGTGGCGTACATTATGCTGCGGGGCGACGCGCCGGATGAGGCCAGCTATCAAACGTTTCGCGAAACCATCACCCGCCATACCCTGGTGCATGAGCAGATAGCCCGCATGTGCAGCGGCTTTCGTCGCGATTCGCACCCGATGGCGCTGATGTGCGCCCTGGTGGGGGCGCTGGCGGCGTTCTATCATGATGTCCTGGATGTGGAAAATCCGGAGCACCGGGCGCTGGCCGCCACGCGGCTGCTGTCGAAAATGCCCACTATCGCCGCCATGAGCTACAAATACACCATTGAACAACCCGCCGCGTTTCCGCGCAACGATCTCTCCTATGCCGGCAATTTCCTGCAGATGCTGTTTGCTATCCCGGCCGAGAAGTACGTCCTCAATCCGGTCATCGAACAGGCGATGAACCAGATCCTGGTCCTGCATGCCGATCACGGGCAGTGCGCCTCCACCACCACGGTGCGCGCGGCGGGCTCCTCCGGAGCGAACTTATTCGCCTGCGTCGCCGCCGGGCTAGCGTCGCTGTGGGGACCGATGCACGGCGGCGCCAATGAGTCGAGCATGCGGATGCTGGAAGAGATTGAAAGCGTCGATCAGGTTCCGGCGTTTCTGCGTCAGGCAAAACGCGACCCGCAGGCATTTCGCCGCCTCGGTTTTGGCAACTCACGCTACCGTCACCGCGACCCGCGCGCCGATATCCTGCGTGAAACCAGCCATCGGGTACTGGCGGAGGTAGGAATGTCCGATCGTCTGCTGCAGGTGGCGATGGCCCTTGAGGACGTGGCGCTGACCGACCCCTACTTTGTGGAAAATGGCCTGTCGCCGAGCGTGGATTTTTATACCGCGGTGATCCTCAAGGCGATGAATCTGCCTTCGTCGATGTTTGCGGTGGTCACTGCCGTCGGACGGACGGTCGGCTGGGTGGCGCACTGGAACGAGATGCACCAGGCGCCGCTGACCATCTACCGGCCACGGCAGATTTATGTTGGCGAGGACTATCGGGATTACGTCTCACGGCGCGGCGAGCCGCCGACCGGCTCGCGTTGACAGCGGGCGAGGCGAACGCCAGCGCGACCTTCGTGGTGACCTATAACTGATCGGCCTGACGGCGCGGCGCCGTCAGGCATGCGCCAGTAAAGGAAACATCAACTTCCTGTCTTTAAACAGGTTTTCCTTGTGGTCATAGACAAAGAGGATATCTTCCCCCTCAATCTTCTCGTACTCGCCGAGCCGGTCTTCATTGGGGGTAAAACCGAGGATGGCCTGGTAAACATGGTCATCGGCCAGCTCGTTGACCAGCGTCGACAGGCTTTTGCCCGTGTCGCAGAACAGGTCAAAGCAGATCAGCACCGGGCCGTTTTGCATGGCGATAACCACCGCCTCATTTTTTGCCGAATAGTAAACGAAATGCTTCATAAAGGCGGAGCAGTAAAACATCAGCAGGCCAAAGTTGTGCTCCACCCGCAGCGGTGAGAACGGGTTGGATTTTTCATAGTAATGGCGGAGCAGGGCGACATCGTCCGCGCGGTCCATATCCAGCTTGCGAAAATCACCGGCGCGCGGAGAGACCGGCATAATATATTGATGCTCTTCGCTGCGGGTGAAACCAAATTTGGGGTAAAAATCCACCGTGGTGGGATTGGCAAATAAAAAGAAGGCGTCTGCCTCCTGCTGCCAGTCCTGCAGGATGTGATGGATAAGCTGACCGGCTAATCCCTTATTACGGTGGTCCGGTTCGGTCATCACGGTGCCAATCTGAATATAACGCCGGGGTTCGCCCTGCCAGCGCAGATCGATGATGTTGGCCGAGGCGTTAGCGATAATTTTATTTCGTTCGACAAAGGCGTAGGGGATATAGGCGTCAGTCCAGTAACCTTGTTGATACCACTCTTCAAAAGACAGGTCGAAAGTCTTAACGGCAAGGTCAATGAAGCTTTTTCTTAATGTGTTATTTTCTCTGACTTGCTTCACTAATTGATAATTCATTGTCATAGTTCCTTCTCACTATGGCTTCTGAAAGCGACGACGTCGGCAAAGGCACTTGCGTCGAATGAGCGCTGTAAACGTAGCATATCTGGGAAAAGGATCCGCATTGGTGATGCTTAACCTTTGCCCGAGTCACAAATAACCGCATGCTGGCCATGTTAGACCGGGCGAAACGGCCTGTTTGCGTTGTCTATCGCCATAATAAAGCGTGAGTAAAAAAGGCTTTGGGCGAGAGGCTGAGGATAAGACACTGGCGATTTTATCGGCAATCGGCCGCGTCGTAGAGGTTAGGTTTATTTATTTATGCACAAATCAGGAAATTTTACGCTAAGTGTCTAATACGAGAGTAATCCCAGCGCAAGGGCTGAAATTATCATGGAATCGGCTTATAATAACGCGCTTTGTGACTGAGTATTACCGCACGAATTGGAAAAATATAACCTGCAGGATCCGCTACTTTATTTCGCGATTTTTGCTCAGCTATTATTGAGTGAATTAACAGGATTACTATGTCAAATTTACCCAAATTTTCCCGCGCGCTATTGCACCCGCGTTACTGGCTATTATGGCTGGGAATTGGCTTGTTATGGCTGCTGGTGCAATTACCGTATCCGGTGATCTACCGACTGGGCACGGCGCTCGGGCGGCTGGCAATGCGGGTGATGAAAAGTCGCGCGCGGATTGCCAGACGTAATCTGGAACTCTGTTTTCCCGCGATGAGCGTCGCCGAGCGTGAGGCGCTGCTGGTGAAAAACTTTGAATCGTTGGGCATGGGGCTGATGGAGACCGGCATGGCCTGGTTCTGGCCGACGCACCGGGTGGCGCGCTGGACCGAGACCAGCGGCGTGAACGAGGTGGTCGACCTCCTCGAACAAAAGCAGGGCATCTTACTGATCGGCATTCATTTTCTCACCCTCGAGATGGGGGCGCGGATGTATGGCATGTTTACCCCGGGCATCGGCGTCTACCGGCCCAATGATAACCCGCTGATTGACTGGCTGCAGACCTGGGGACGCTTGCGCTCGAACAAGACCATGCTGGATCGAAAAAATCTGAAAGGGATGGTCAGGGCGCTGAAAGAGGGGGAGATCCTCTGGTACGCGCCGGATCATGATTACGGCCCGGCCAGCAGCGTTTTTGCGCCGCTGTTTGCCGTCGAGCAGGCGGCGACCACCACCGGCACCTGGATGCTGGCGAAAATGTCCGGGGCGACGATTGTGCCGTTTGTTCCCCGACGCAAGCCCAACGGAAGGGGATATGAATTGATCTCCCTGACGCCGGAGCGCACGCCGCCGCTGGCAAGCGCCGAGGTGACGGCGGCGTGGATGAACCAGATTATCGAACAGTGCATCCTGATGGCTCCCGAGCAATATATGTGGCTGCACCGGCGTTTTAAGACCCGCCCGGAAGGGGTACCGCCGCGTTACTAAACGCTGCGGCCGAAAAATCAGCGCATCGGTAGCACGCTTAGTAAATCGCCGTCTATACTGAAAGGGCCTGACTGAAGGCCTATTCCAAGGAGATTTTAGGATGAAAAAAGTGATAGTCGCGTTAGCCCTTTCAGCCGTTGCATTTGGCGCCTCCGCCGCGCAGTTGATCACCAAAGAAGAAGTGAAACACTTCAAACTGACCAAGGTCGGACCGATCTCGGTGGGGCCGTCCGGCGGTGAGTTCTCTTCGCCCTCCGATCTGCACGATCAGCTCTCTAAGCTGGCCGATGAGAAAGGCGGAAAGTACTACGTGATTACTGCTGCGCGTGAGCATGGCCCTAACTTTGAAGCCACAGCGGAAGTGTATAAATAATCGATTGTGCCGCTGCCGTAACGGCACGCCACTGACTGAGCCTGGAGCGCGTTACGCCTCCGGGCTTATTTTTTTTCCGCCGCCCGCGTTCCACCGGCTAAGCGACAGCGAAAACGCATTTTTATCGCTATATATAGTTTTGATGATCACGATGTTAATGAAATATTGCTTTTTATTGTCGCTAAAAGGCGAATTCCAGCCTAATGCCTGAGGGAGTGACCCCTGGCAAAAATAGGTAGGACAAATGTGTTATCATCGCGCCTTTCCCTTTTTGTCTGGGGCTTTCTTGTATGCTACAACCTGTTGTTCGCGTCGGTGAATGGCTGGTAACCCCCTCTGTAAACCAAATCAGCAGGAAGGGGCGCCAGCTTACCCTTGAACCGCGTTTAATCGACCTTCTGGTCTTTTTTGCTCGCCATCCGGGGGAAGTGCTTAGCCGGGACGAGCTTATCGAAAACGTCTGGACCCGGAACGTTGTGACCAGCCACGTCGTCACGCAGAGTATTTCCGAACTGCGCAAGTCGCTCAAAGACGGCGACGACGTTAGCCTTGAGTACATCGCGACGGTACCCAAACGGGGGTATAAGCTCACGGTGCCGGTGATCTGGTGCACCGAAGAGGGGGAGGAACTCGCCCCGCAGATGGAGGCGCTGACGCCTTCGCCATCGGTCGCCGCTCCCGCGCCGCCGGCTGCCGGTGCGCCGCCGGACGCGCCCATCTCCACCGCCGATCCCGCCGCGCCAGCTCCCGCGCCGACAGGTGCCAGCGCGCCGTCAGTGCGTAAACGGCTCACCACCGCCCTGGTGTGGGGGCTGTTTCTGCTGGCGCTGGGCACCTGCGTGGCGCTGGTGGCGCTGTCGAGCATGGAATCGCGGCCGCCGGTCAACAAGGCGCGCCTGCTACTCAACCCGCGCGATATCGATATCCACCTGGTCAATGGTAACTCCTGCACCAACTGGTCTTCGCAGCACTCCTACGCGGTCGGCCTGGCCAGCCTGATCACCACCTCGCTGAACACCTTCTCGACCTTTATGGTGCATGACAAAACAGACTACAACATCAATGAGCCGAGCAGTTCCGGTAAAACGCTGACCATTGAATTCGTCAATCAGCGCCACTACCGGGCGCAGCAATGCTTTATGTCGGTCCAGCTGGTGGATAACGCCGACAGCTCGACGATGCTCGATAAGCGCTACTTTGTGACCAATGACAACCAGCTCACCATCCAGAACGATCTGATGAACAGCCTGTCGGACGCGCTGGCGCAGCCGTGGCCGGCGCGAATGCAGGCGATGCTCAGGCAATATCAGCCCTCGCAAAGCGTGGCGTTAACCTATTTCTACCAGTCGCATCAGCTGTTAATGAAGGGCGATGTTGACTCATTAAGCAAGGCCAGCAGCCTGCTGGATGATGTGATTAAGCGGGCGCCTGATTTTATTTACGCGTATGCCGAAAAAACGCTGGTGGATGTATTACGCCATTCGCAACAGCCGCTGGATGATAAACAGCTGGCAGCCCTTTACAGCGAAGTTGAGCGGGTAGGGGAGATGCCGGGTATAAAAGATATGGCGATTTATTATCAAATAAACGCAGTGGATTTGTTGGGGAAGGGAAAAGTTGACGAAGCGAACACAGCGATTAACCACGCGATCGATTTAGAGATGTCGTGGCTGAATTATGTGCTGTTAGGCAAAGTCTATGAGATGAAAGGCGAGAACCGGCTGGCAGCGGATTCTTACATTACGGCGTTTAATTTACGACCCGGTGGAGACACATTGTACTGGATTGAAAACGGAGTTTTCCAGACGTCGGTCAACCGGGTTGTTCCGTATCTCGATAATTTCCTCTCTTCAGAATAAGTAAACCCTCATCATGCGAAAGGTTTTTGGCATGATGAGGTTAAATTTATGTTTCTCATGAAGCCTCCTGTTGTTATTTATATTTAGCATTCAGGAGGCTTTGAATAACAGTTCAGTAACACATCACATCTCATCTAAGTTCATGTAAAACAACAATGTTTATCTTTTTCTGACACCCTGTTGTCATGTTTATATGTTAAGCGAAAAAGGTCAAAATATCATTTGTCTGATGTTTGTTGTTATTTCACTTTATCTTTAGGACTTATCTCGTACAAATCAGTAATCTTGTTGGCAGTTGGTCGGGTCAATTAATGGTTCTGTATCATGATCTGTACCTCCCAAATAAACTTAGGAGAAAAACAACCATGAGTTCTGCCAAGAAGATCGGGCTATTTGCCTGTACCGGTGTCGTCGCCGGTAATATGATGGGGAGCGGTATTGCATTATTACCTGCGAACCTGGCCAGCATCGGTGGTATTGCCATTTGGGGCTGGGTAATTTCAATTATTGGTGCGATGTCTCTGGCTTATGTTTATGCCCGACTGGCCACTAAAAACCCGCAGCAGGGTGGTCCCATTGCTTACGCAGGGGAAATATCTCCGGCATTCGGTTTCCAGACCGGTGTACTTTATTATCACGCAAACTGGATTGGTAACCTGGCTATCGGGATTACCGCAGTTTCTTATCTGTCTACGTTCTTCCCTATTTTAAATAACCCGGTGCCAGCAGGGATTGCCTGTATTGCCATCGTGTGGATCTTTACTTTCGTTAATATGCTCGGCGGGACCTGGGTCAGCCGTCTGACCACCATTGGTCTGGTGCTGGTGCTTATTCCGGTAGTCATGACCGCGGTCGTCGGCTGGCACTGGTTTGATGTCGCTACCTATCAGGCGAACTGGAACACCTCCAGCACCACCGATAGCCACGCGGTCATCAAAAGTATCCTGCTCTGCCTGTGGGCCTTCGTTGGCGTAGAATCCGCCGCCGTGAGTACCGGGATGGTGAAAAACCCGAAACGTACCGTGCCGCTGGCCACCATGCTGGGTACCGCGATGGCCGGTATCGTCTACATCGCCGCGACTCAGGTTATCGCCGGTATGTATCCTGCTTCTCAGATGGCAGCGTCCGGTGCGCCGTTCGCGATTAGCGCCTCCACCATCCTTGGCGGCTGGGCTGCGCCGATGGTATCCGCTTTCACCGCCTTCGCCTGCCTGACTTCTCTGGGCTCGTGGATGATGCTGGTTGGCCAGGCGGGTGTGCGTGCCGCCAACGATGGCAACTTCCCGAAAGTGTATGGCGAAGTCGATAGCAACGGTATCCCGAAAAAAGGCCTGCTGCTGGCCGCGGTGAAAATGACCGCGCTGATGGTGCTGATTACCCTGATGAACTCCGCCGGTGGTAAAGCCTCTGACCTGTTCGGCGAACTGACCGGTATCGCGGTACTGCTGACCATGCTGCCTTACTTCTACTCCTGTGTTGACCTGATTCGTTTCGAAGGCATCAACATCCGTAACTTCGTCAGCCTGATTTGTTCGGTACTGGGTTGCGTGTTCTGCTTCATCGCGCTGATGGGCGCAAGCTCCTTCGAACTGGCCGGCACCTTTATCGTTAGCCTGATTATCCTGATGTTCTACGGTCGCAAAATGCACCAGCGCCAGAGCAACGCATCGGATAGCAACAGCCCCGCTAACGCGCACTAATCAGTAACCCTTTTTCCTGAGGCTCCTTCCATCACCTGTCATAGCGCGACGGGAGGGGCTTTCTACATCTGGAGATTTGACTATGAACGTTATTGCAATCATGAATCACATGGGGGTTTACTTCAAAGAAGAACCCATCCGTGAACTGCATCGTGCTCTCGAACGCCTGGACTTCCGCATTGTCTACCCGAACGACCGTGACGACTTATTAAAACTGATCGAAAACAACTCTCGTCTGTGCGGCGTGATCTTCGACTGGGATAAATACAATCTCGAGCTGTGCGAAGAAATCAGCAAAATGAACGAGTACATGCCGCTGTATGCGTTCGCTAACACCTACTCCACGCTGGACGTTAGCCTGAACGATCTGCGCATGCAGGTTCGCTTCTTCGAATATGCGCTGGGCGCTGCGGAAGATATCGCGAACAAAATCAAACAGAACACTGACGAATACATCGACACCATTCTGCCGCCGCTGACCAAAGCGCTGTTCAAATATGTGCGTGAAGGCAAATACACCTTCTGTACCCCGGGCCACATGGGCGGTACCGCCTTCCAGAAAAGCCCGGTAGGCAGCATCTTCTACGATTTCTTTGGCTCCAACACCATGAAATCCGATATCTCGATTTCGGTTTCTGAACTCGGTTCCCTGCTGGACCACAGCGGCCCGCACAAAGAAGCGGAAGAGTATATCGCTCGCGTATTTAACGCCGAACGCAGCTACATGGTGACCAACGGCACCTCGACCGCCAACAAAATCGTCGGTATGTACTCCGCGCCGGCCGGCAGCACCGTGCTGATTGACCGTAACTGCCACAAATCGCTGACCCATCTGATGATGATGAGCGACATTACGCCGATCTACTTCCGTCCGACCCGTAACGCCTACGGCATCCTCGGCGGTATCCCGCAGAGCGAATTCCAGCACGCGACTATCGCCAAGCGTGTGAAAGAGACGCCGAACGCGACCTGGCCGGTACACGCCGTTATCACCAACTCGACTTACGATGGTCTGCTGTACAACACTGACTTCATCAAGAAAACCCTGGATGTGAAATCCATCCACTTTGACTCCGCATGGGTGCCTTACACCAACTTCTCGCCGATCTATGAAGGCAAATGCGGGATGAGCGGCGGCCGCGTCGAAGGGAAAGTGATTTACGAAACCCAGTCCACGCACAAACTGCTGGCGGCGTTCTCTCAGGCATCGATGATCCACGTGAAAGGCGATGTTAACGAAGAGACCTTTAACGAAGCCTACATGATGCACACCACCACCTCCCCGCACTACGGGATCGTGGCGTCCACCGAAACCGCGGCGGCGATGATGAAAGGCAACGCCGGTAAGCGCCTGATCGACGGCTCTATCGAACGTTCCATCAAGTTCCGTAAAGAGATCAAACGTCTGAAAGGCGAGTCTGACGGCTGGTTCTTCGACGTATGGCAGCCGGAACATATCGACGGTCCTGAATGCTGGCCGCTGCGCTCCGACAGCGCATGGCACGGTTTCAAAAACATCGACAACGAGCACATGTATCTCGACCCGATCAAAGTCACTCTGCTGACCCCGGGGATGAAGAAAGACGGCACCATGGATGAGTTCGGTATTCCGGCCAGCATCGTGGCGAAGTATCTCGACGAACACGGCATCGTGGTGGAGAAAACCGGTCCGTACAACCTGCTGTTCCTGTTCAGCATCGGTATCGACAAAACCAAAGCGCTGAGCCTGCTGCGTGCGCTGACCGACTTCAAACGCGCGTTCGACCTGAACCTGCGGGTGAAAAACATGCTGCCGTCGCTGTACCGTGAAGATCCTGAATTCTATGAAAACATGCGTATTCAGGACCTGGCGCAGAACATTCACAAACTGGTTGAGCATCACAACCTGCCGGACCTGATGTTCCGCGCGTTTGAAGTGCTGCCATCCATGGTGATGACCCCGTATGCCGCGTTCCAGAAAGAGCTGCACGGTCAGACGGAAGAAGTGTACCTCGAAGAGATGGTCGGCCGCGTCAACGCCAACATGATCCTGCCGTATCCTCCGGGAGTGCCGCTGGTGATGCCGGGTGAAATGATCACCGAAGAGAGCCGTCCGGTGCTGGAGTTCCTGCAGATGCTGTGCGAAATCGGCGCCCACTATCCGGGCTTCGAAACCGATATCCACGGCGCCTATCGTCAGGCGGATGGTCGTTACACCGTTAAAGTGCTGAAAGAAGAGAATAACAAGTAATAGACGCACATCAGGGAAGTGGCTTGCCACTTCCCTTTTTCACGCTGCAAGGAGAACACATGAAAACACCCTCACAGCCGCGCGCGATTTACTACATCGTTGCGATCCAGATCTGGGAGTACTTCAGCTTTTACGGCATGCGCGCCTTACTCATCCTCTACCTCACCCACCAGCTTGGCTTCGACGACAGCCACGCCATCAGCCTGTTCAGCGCTTACGCCTCTCTGGTTTACGTTACCCCTATTCTTGGCGGCTGGCTTGCCGACCGCCTGCTCGGCAACCGCACGGCGGTGATTGCCGGGGCGCTATTGATGACCCTCGGCCACGTGGTGCTGGGCGTTGAGTCGACCTCCGCATGGAGCCTGTACGTCGCGCTGGCGATCATTATCTGTGGCTACGGCCTGTTCAAATCCAATATCAGCTGCCTGCTTGGCGAACTTTACGCCCACGACGATCCGCGTCGCGACGGCGGCTTCTCGCTGCTGTACGCCGCCGGCAACGTCGGCTCCATCGCCGCGCCCATCGCCTGCGGGCTGGCGGCTCAGTGGTACGGCTGGCATATCGGCTTCGCCCTGGCGGGGATCGGGATGTTCATCGGCCTGATGATTTTCTTAAGCGGCAGCCGCCACTTCCGGCATACCCGCGGCGTCGATAAACCGGCGCTGCGGGCGGTGAAATTCGTGCTGCCGACCTGGGGCTGGCTGCTGGTGATGCTCTGCCTGGCGCCGGTGTTCTTCACGCTGCTGCTGCAAAACAACTGGTCCGGCTATCTGCTGGCGGTCGTCTGCCTGTTCGCCGCCCAGATGGTGGCGCGGATCATGATCAAAGCCCCGGAGCATCGTCGCGCGCTGTGGCAGATCGTCCTGCTGATGCTTGCCGGGACGCTGTTCTGGGTGCTGGCGCAGCAGGGGGGAAGCTCGATTAGCCTGTTTATCGATCACTTTGTTAACCGCCGCCTGCTGAACTGGGACGTGCCGACGGCGCTGTTCCAGTCGGTTAACGCGGTGGCGGTGATGGCGGCCGGCGTGGCGCTGGCGTGGCTGATGCGTCCGGAAGGCAGCGCGCGTTCGGTGCTGCGCGTCTGGTTGAAATTCGCTTTTGGCCTGCTGCTGATGGGCGGCGGCTTTATGCTGCTGGCGCTCAACGCCCGCCACGGCGCCGCTGAGGGTCAGGCCTCGATGGGCATGATGGTCGCCGGACTGGCGATGATGGGCTTTGCCGAACTGTTTATCGACCCGGTCGCGATGGCGCAAATCACCCGCCTGAACATGCCCGGCGTCACCGGGGTATTGACCGGTATTTATATGCTGGCCACCGGCGCGGTGGCCAACTGGCTGGCCGGCGTGGTCGCCCAGCAGACCACCGAATCGCAAATCAGCGATACGGCGATTGCCGCCTATCAGCATTTCTTCTCGCAGATGGGGGAATGGACCCTCGGCTGCGTGGCGGTGATGGTGGTTATCGCCTTTGCCGCAGCCTGTAGCGTCGGCAAACGCCGCGCGGCGGCTGGCGAGCTTCCCGGCGGCGGCGCCTAGCCCCGTCTGGCGACAGGTCCGGCTTACCGGGCTACAAAATCGTGCTGCCTGGTAGCCCGGCTAAGGCGTTTACGCCGCGAGCCGGGGATCGGTAACCCCAACAGTGGAGCGACAAGCCGCTCCTTGCACCGTTTACTGAACAGGAGGAGGATATTCTGGCAGGCGCGGAAGCCAACGATAAAAAATACCGTTAGTGAAGGCATAGCTGAGTGAGATCAGCTTGAAGAGAAGCCAGATTCGTTACTCTTGTTCTTCGGTGTGAAGCCGGAGACAGGCCGCGCGGAAGGGTGACCTGGTTCAATTTATCGAAGCTAGTTTGAAAGCAAGGTTATGAGGAACCCATATGTCTGAACAACAAGCACAAGGTGCCGATGAGGCCATTGACCTTAATAATGAACTGAAAACTCGTCGCGAAAAACTGGCTGCGCTGCGTGAGCAGGGCGTAGCTTTCCCCAACGATTTCCGTCGCGATCATACCTCTGACCAATTGCACGCTGAATTCGATGCGAAGGATAACGATGAACTCGCTTCCCTGAACGTTGAAGTTGCGGTGGCCGGCCGGATGATGACTCGCCGCGTGATGGGTAAAGCCTCCTTCGTCACCCTGCAGGACGTCGGCGGCCGTATCCAGTTGTACGTGGCCCGCGATGACCTGCCGGAAGGCGTCTACAACGAACAGTTTAAGAAATGGGACCTTGGCGACATCATCGCCGCCCGCGGCAAGCTGTTCAAAACGCAAACCGGCGAACTCTCCATCCACTGCACCGAGCTGCGCCTGCTGACCAAAGCCCTGCGCCCGCTGCCGGATAAATTCCACGGCCTGCAGGATCAGGAAGTCCGCTATCGCCAGCGCTATCTGGATCTGATCGCTAACGAAGAGTCGCGCCATACGTTCCGCATCCGCTCGCAGATCCTCGCGACCATGCGTCAGTTCATGGTAGCCCGCGGCTTTATGGAAGTGGAAACCCCGATGATGCAGGTGATCCCCGGCGGCGCTTCCGCCCGTCCGTTTATCACGCATCACAACGCGCTGGATCTCGATATGTACCTGCGCATCGCGCCGGAACTGTATCTGAAACGTCTGGTGGTCGGCGGCTTCGAACGCGTGTTTGAAATCAACCGTAACTTCCGCAACGAAGGGATCTCGGTGCGTCATAACCCAGAGTTCACCATGATGGAACTGTACATGGCGTACGCGGACTACAAAGACCTGATCGAGCTGACCGAGTCGCTGTTCCGCACCCTGGCGCAGACGGTGCTGGGCAAAACCGAGGTGCCGTATGGCGACCAGGTGTTTGACTTCGGCAAGCCGTTTGAAAAACTGACCATGCGCGAGGCGATCAAAAAACATCGTCCGGAAACCAACATGGCGGATCTGGATAACTTCGACGCGGCGAAAGCGCTGGCGGAATCTCTCGGTATTCAGGTAGAGAAAAGCTGGGGTCTGGGGCGCATCGTCACCGAAATCTTCGACGAAGTGGCGGAAGCGCACCTCATCCAGCCGACCTTCATCACCGAATACCCGGCGGAAGTCTCCCCGCTGG
The DNA here is from genome assembly GCF_040064755.1 of Klebsiella sp. GB_Kp056. NCBI lineage: Bacteria > Pseudomonadati > Pseudomonadota > Gammaproteobacteria > Enterobacterales > Enterobacteriaceae > Klebsiella > Klebsiella sp. GB_Kp056. The sequence continues at coordinate 84,235 of NZ_JBEAJA010000043.1, forward strand.
CGCGCCGTAACGACGTCAACCCGGAAATCACCGACCGCTTCGAGTTCTTCATCGGCGGCCGCGAAATCGGTAACGGTTTCAGCGAGCTGAACGACGCCGAAGACCAGGCGCAGCGTTTCCAGGATCAGGTTAACGCCAAAGCGGCGGGCGATGACGAAGCGATGTTCTATGACGAAGACTACGTCACCGCGCTGGAGTACGGTTTGCCGCCGACCGCCGGTCTGGGCATCGGTATCGACCGGATGGTGATGCTGTTTACCAACAGCCACACCATCCGCGACGTGATCCTCTTCCCGGCGATGCGTCCGCAGAAGTAAACCGTTGCACTCCCTCCCGGCCTGCGCCGGGAGGTTCTTCCTGCATTATCCCCGTCCTGTCGGCAGGGCAATGTTATTACAGGACTTTTTGCAACGTGCCGCGCTGGCTGCCGTTTGCCCATACGCCGTTAAAGGCGTCGTTCAGCGTAAAGGCTGAGCTTTTCACCCGGAACGTCAATTTACCCTGGCTGGCTTTCGCATCCTCGACCAGATGACCATGGGTTTTCACCGTTTTAGCGGTGACGGTAATCTCATCAATTTTATTGCCATAGTCGGTATAAACATACCAGGTGCCCACCCAGGGGCCGAAGCCGCTGCTGGCCTGATGCGCGGCGGCGGCATTCTCGGCTTTGGTTTTATGAATATCGCAGGTGGTTCCGTCGGTCATCTGCGTGCAACCGGAGCGTTCAAGCTGTTCCCGGTATTTCGCGCTAATGGCGTGGGCCGGCGCGGCGGCGACCAGCGCCAGGGTGAGGGTGGTGAAAAGCCAGGTCTTATTCATCTTATTGTTTCTCATCGCGATAGCGGCGCGCATTGTCATAAAGGTTGATATACATTGGTGCATTCTCCAGGGGCGTCCGAATAAATATAACCGCAGCCATTCCTGATAAATAACGAGCAGAAAGGAGAAGGGTTATTTATTTGTAAAAAAATCATTGCCCTGAGCTTATTTATCACCGTACCTTCCCGCTGCATGTCATATTATTGCAGAGAGAATGTTAAGTAATTGATGTTTTAAAAGGGACTATTTGTCACTTACGCAAATAACAGCAGGCCAGGCCTGGGCGCAGGGCTAAAGCCCGCGCCGCTGCGGTGTTGAGATTTTTTCATATTGCTATCATCATATTTCGAATGAAAGGGATAACCTCTGAAGCGGGTTATTAAGCCAGTAATTTTTATCCGCAAAATAAGCCTGCGGCAAGCATTATTTCCATTTATTTTTCAGGGCTACTCGCGCCAGCGGATATTTCGCCCGCGGCAATGATGGATTTCCATCATTTCTCCGTTTTCATCGCTGGTCGTCGCCTGCTTATAGTGACGGCACACCAGACGACTGGCTGAAAAGGAGATAAACATGGCGACAGAGCATCTGCAGTGGGGCATTAGCCCCCTGTGCTGGACCAACGATGTGCTGGAGGATTTAGGCGGCGATATCCCTCTCGACACGTGTCTGCGCGAGGCGCGGGAGGCGGGGTTTCAGGGAATTGAGTTAGGGCGGAAGTTTCCCCGCCAGGCGGAGACATTGGGGCCTCTGCTGGCGGCGGCTGACCTGCGCCTGGCGTCAGGCTGGTACAGCGGCTTGCTGGCCGACCGCAGCGTGGAAGCGGAGCTGGAGGCGGTGCGGGGCCACGCGCAGCTCCTGCAGCAGCTCGGCGCCAGGGTAATGGTCTATGGCGAGTGCGGGCAACTGCCCGGTGAAACGCCGCTTGATGAGCCGATCTCGCTCTCGCCGCCGTTAAGCCGCGTCAGCCTGACGGCGTATTGCCATAAGCTAAATACCTTTGCCGACCTGCTGCTGCGGGACTACGGCCTCCGGCTGGCCTATCACCATCATCTGATGATGCTGGTGGAGCACGACGACGAACTGGAGCTGTTTCTGTCCCAGACCCATGACAACGTCGGGCTGGCGTTTGATTCCGGACACGCCTTCGTCACCGGGGTCGATATTCCGCGCGTGCTGGAGAAATATGGCCACCGTATCCGCCATCTGCATCTGAAAGACGTCCGTCCGCAGGTGCTGGGGCGCCTGTATCGCGAAAACCTGAGCTTTAACGAGGCGGTGCGCGCCGGGCTGTTTACCATCCCTGGCGACGGCTGCATCGACTATGCGCCGATCCTCGACTTTGCCCGGGACAGCGACTACCGCGGCTGGCTGATTATCGAAGCCGAGCAGGACCCGGCGATGGCGCCGCCGTTTGCCACCGCCCGCCGCGCCTTCGCCTGGCTGGCGCACCACTTCTCGTCCCCGTCATCATCAGAGGAGCACGCATCATGAGCGCGCGGTTAAATATTGGTCTTATCGGCTCCGGTTTTATGGGCCAGGCGCACGCCGACGCTTACCGTCGCGCGGCCATGTTCTATCCCGATCTGCCGAAGCGCCCCTATCTTTACGCGCTGGCGGATCAGGATCAGGCTTTGGCTGAACGTCATGCGGTGAAGCTGGGGGCGGAGAAAGCTTACGGTGACTGGCGCGAACTGGTGAACGATCCGCTGGTGGACGTGGTGGATATTACCTCGCCGAACCATCTGCACTACACGATGGCGATGGCGGCGATCGCGGCGGGTAAACATGTCTATTGCGAGAAACCGCTGGCGGTTAACGAGCAGCAGGCGCAGGAGATGGCGCAGGCGGCCCGGCGCGCGGGGGTGAAGACCATGGTGGCCTTTAACAACATTAAAACCCCGGCGGCGCTGCTGGCAAAGCAGCTTATCGCCCGGGGCGATATTGGCGAACCGGTGCGCTTTCGCGGCACCTTTGATCAGGGGTTTTATAACGACCCGAACCTGCCCTGGTCCTGGCGCTGCTCGAAAACCCTCGGCGGCAGCGGGGCGCTTGGCGACCTCGGCGCCCATACCCTGTCCGTCGCCCAGTTTTTGATGGGCGGGATCCGTGAAGTGACCGCCAGCGCGCAAACCTGCCTGCGCCAGCGTCCGGTGCCACAGACCGATGCCGGGTATGCCAGCCGGGTCGCGGCCGATGCCGAGTGGCGGGAAGTGGAAAATGACGATCAGGTTCAGTGCCTGGTCAATTTCGACAGCGGCGCCGCGGGGGTGATTGAGGCCTCGCGCATCGCCGCCGGGCGCATCTTCGGCGTGTTCTGGGAGGTCTCCGGCACCGAAGGCACGCTGTATATGGACGGGGAGCGCTTTAACGAACTGCAGGTGTATCGCTTCCGGGATGACAAACACGACCGCGGCTTTAAAACGCTGTATGCCGGGAGCCAGATCCCGGCCTATGCCGGCTTCTTCGGCTTCGATTTTGGCGGCGGCGGGCTGGGCTATTTTGACGTTAAGGTGATGGAAGTGCATGACCTGGTGCAGGGGATTTGTGGGGACGACGACTGCTATCCCAGCTTTGAATTTGGTTTACAGAATCAGCGCGTGCTGTCGGCGATTGAAGCCTCGATGGTCAGCCGTCGCTGGGTTAACGTGGTTAAGGATTAAGGAGCCGCTATGTTTCCCTCACAATTACCGACCCCGCGCCGCCCGGCGGCGCAGAGCATTCCCTCCCTGCGCTGGGGCATCATTGGTCCGGGCTGGATCGCCGAGCGCTTTGTGCACGCATTGAAAACCCAGAGCCGGCAGCAGGTGGTGGCCGTTGCCTCCCGCAGCCAGGCGAAGGCCGACCGGGTAGCCGCGGAATGGGGGATCCCCCAGGCTTACGGCCGGGTGGAGGAGATGCTGGCGCGTCCGGATATTGATGCGGTCTATATTGCTACGCCGCACAACCATCACTTTCCCGACGGCATGCAGGCGCTGAAGGCGGGCAAACACGTGCTGATAGAGAAGCCCTTCGCGCTCAATCTCGGCGAAGGAGGTGAACTGCAGGCCGAAGCCGCCCGCCAGGGGAAGCTGGCGCTGGAGGCGATGTGGTGCGATTACGCGCCGAAGTATGATGTGATCCGCCAGCTGCTGGAGGATGGGGTACTCGGCGACCTGCATACCCTGCTGGCCGATCACGGCGAGTATTTCACTACCGATCACCGCATCTTTAACGCCGACCTTGCCGGCGGGCCGATGATGGATCTCGGCAGCTATTTGACCTCGTTTGCGCTGATGGTGGGCGGCATGCCGCAGGAGATTGTTGCCCGCGGCCGCGCGACGGCGGAGGGGCTTAACGGCCAGACGTCAATGCTGTTCAGCTGGCGGAACGGGATGCAGGGGCTGTTAAACACGACGTTGTTCAGCAACACGCCGGGCGGGGCGGTGGTGGCCGGACGCCAGGCGACCCTGACGATCGACGGTCAGTTTTACGCCCCCGGCGGGTTCACGCTCGCCGCCAGCCAGGGCGGGCAGGCGCTGCGCTGGGAAGAGCCGCGCAATCGCTACGACCAGCTGTTCTGGCAGGCGGAGCATTTTGCCTGGTGCATCGGTCAGGGGCTGTGGGACTCGCCGCTGCGGCCGCTCAGTCAGGTGCTGCAGAATCTGCAGGTGATGGATGAGGTGCGGCGCCAGGTGGGCGCGGTGTTTAACGAAGAACGTTAAGGGGCCGGCCGGGCTTTGGTTTGCAGACTGCGCGAGCGTGCACGCCATTGCCCGGCACCGGGACGCGCACGGTACCGGATATCTGCTGCCCGGCGGCGCGGCGCTTGCGCGGGCCTGGGATGTCACTGCAACTGTGTGATATGGATGGTTATCATGC
>NZ_JBEAJA010000044.1:0-86808 GCF_040064755.1 Klebsiella sp. GB_Kp056
TCGGGTAAAGCTCGCGAGACATCGGCCAGAGACGACTGCCGGTACCACCAGCCATGATCACAGGAAGCAACATATTAATATCCTTTAATTAAAACCCTGTTATTAAACACCCAGATATATTCTGAGGCCAGAAGCAGCTTATTATAGGTGTACAAAAGTATAAATATGGCAAATTCTTAAAAGATAAGCATTTGGTTTATTAGAGCTGGATAAATAACGCAGGCGTGCAAATAAGATGACTTTGATCAGATTATTGTAGAATAAGTAACAATAGATAACAGTCAGGCCAAATGGCCTGACTGTGGCATATAAAGATTATTCCAACCACTCGGTATGGAATACACCTTCTTTATCAGTACGCTTATAGGTGTGCGCACCAAAGTAATCACGCTGAGCCTGAATCAGGTTAGCGGGCAGAACTGCGGAACGGTAGCTGTCGTAGTAGGCAATTGCAGCAGAGAAAGTCGGTACCGGAATACCATTCTGTACGGCATACGCCACTACATCACGCAGCGCCTGCTGATAGTCATCAGCGATCTGTTTGAAGTACGGCGCCAGCAGGAGGTTAGCAATGCCCGCGTTTTGCGCATAAGCATCGGTGATCTTCTGCAGGAACTGCGCACGAATGATGCAGCCAGCGCGGAAAATCTTAGCGATCTCGCCGTAGTTCAGATCCCAGTTGTATTCATCAGAAGCAGCTCGCAGCTGGGAGAAGCCCTGAGCATAGGAAACGATTTTACCGAGGTACAACGCGCGACGCACTTTTTCGATAAATTCCGCTTTATCGCCGGCCGGTTGAGCCTGCGGACCACTCAGCACTTTCGAAGCAGCTACACGCTGGTCTTTAAGCGAAGAGATGTAACGAGCAAATACGGACTCGGTGATCAGAGACAGAGGTTCGCCGAGATCCAGTGAGCTTTGACTGGTCCACTTACCGGTACCTTTGTTTGCAGCTTCATCAAGAATGACATCAACGAGGTACTTACCTTCTTCATCCTTCTTGGTGAAGATATCTTTGGTAATATCGATCAGGTAGCTGCTCAGTTCACCTTCGTTCCATTCGGTGAAGGTTTGTGCCAGCTCTTCATTGGAGAGCGCCAGACCGCCTTTCAACAGCGCATAGGCTTCGGCAATCAGCTGCATATCACCATACTCGATGCCGTTATGAACCATCTTCACATAATGACCAGCGCCATCAGCACCGATATAGGTGACACAAGGCTCACCGTCTTCAGCAACCGCCGCGATCTGTTTCAGAATCGGAGCAACAAGTTCATAGGCTTCTTTTTGGCCACCAGGCATGATGGAAGGCCCTTTCAGAGCCCCCTCTTCACCACCGGAAACACCGGTGCCGATAAAGTTAAAACCTTCGGCAGACAGTTCACGGTTACGACGGATGGTGTCCTGGAAGAAGGTGTTGCCGCCATCAATGATGATGTCGCCTTTGTCGAGGTAAGGCTTCAGGGAATCGATGGCGCTGTCGGTGCCAGCCCCGGCCTTCACCATCAACAGGATACGACGTGGTGTTTCGAGGGATTCAACAAACTCTTGTACTGTGTAGTAAGGAACCAGCTTCTTGCCTGGATTTTCGGCAATCACTTCTTCGGTCTTTTCACGGGAGCGGTTGAAAACGGAGACGGTATAACCACGGCTTTCGATGTTGAGCGCTAGGTTGCGCCCCATCACGGCCATACCGACAACCCCGATCTGTTGCTTGGACATTACATACTCCTGTCAGGTGTGGTCACTGCGACATATTCGCAGCTTAAATGCGATGATAATGTTAGCTTAAAGAGAGTCTGTATGATAGCGAAAACAAGTTAGAAACATGAATGTAACAAGCGAAATAACCATACATTAAATGGACGAATAGAAAAACAAAGTAAAGAGCATTATGCTAATAAGCCGACTTATTGACAAATCCTTTAAAGATTGTGAGAAATATTATTTTCAAGTCAAGCCAAACACTCCATCCTCTAATGTATAAAAGGTCATATTCAATCCTCTTCTCCATTTTCTCAAGTGTATCGGTTTCGCCGCGCCATCCATTTATTTGAGCTAGACCAGTAATTCCTGGTTTCACCTTGTGCCTTAACATATATCCTTGAATAAGAGATCTGTATTGTTCATTATGAGCGACAGCATGAGGACGCGGGCCAACCACTGACATTTGTCCAAATAACACGTTGAAAAATTGCGGTAGCTCATCAAGCGAAGTGCTACGTAGAAATTTACCAACTTTTGTCACCCTAACATCATCTTTTTTGGCTTGAATTACTTTATCATCATTCTCCATGACCTTCATTGTTCTGAATTTCCAAACCCGTATTGGTTTACCATCCATTCCATATCTGATTTGACGAAAAATAACTGGACCAGGGGAAGTAAATTTTACAATACATGCTATTAACAACAAAACAGGGGAAATCAAGGTTAGAATAATCAAAGAAACAATGATATCTTCCAGCCTCTTGAAGATCATATTAATACCGTTTAAGGGTGTGTCAAACAATGGAACGACAGGGACACCGTTAATCTCTTCAGTACGTGATTGTAATATATTAAAGGTAAATATATCGGGTATGAGAAGGACAGAACAAGTTGTATCAGTTAGTTGACTTACTACAGTCTTTATAATCGCCTCATCTTTCATATTTAGGGCAATATAGACACGATCAATTTTTCCCTCTTTAGCATCCGAAATCAACTTTGAGAAATCACCACAATAAGGTATGTCATCACTATTTCCCAGAACAGTATCATCATAAATACCTTTAACGACAAAACCTAACCAAGGCTCTTCAACAAACCCTTTCAACAAACCTATTCCAGCAGGAGTTGATCCAGCCACTGCAACAACTCGAGTGTTATATCCTAATTTCCGTAGGAGGCCGGCACTTAATCGAATACCAGTCCGGCATAATACAAAGCCAAAAGTAACTAATAAATACCATTCAAGAAATATTTTGAAAGGATAAGTGAAATCAGGTATAAAAGAAAACAAACCCACAGTAAAAAGTAAGCTTAAAGACCAATTCTTTATTATAAGTATCAATTCCGCTGATATTTTAACCCCACGCCAAGATCTGTAAAAATCTGTAATCCCACCGATCATTTGAAAAACAACCAATACAGCCAAAGCTAGCAAGCTATATTTATAATCGAATAATAAATCATTATAGATACAAACGACATATAAGCTTACAAATAAAATTGTAATATCCGAAAATCGCTGCACCATAGATATTAGAGAGGCATTAGCATTTGCTCTAGCCCTGTGAGAAAAAGTAAGCATAATATATTCACTCTTATAGAATATGAATTACCGCTTTATTAAAACATAAAGATAGAAAATTAAGATAAAATAGGATGGAATCATTGTTTAATTTTGTAAATTAATTTCAAGGCGCCATACAATCTTAATTTTAACAATATAACAAATACTTTCTCTGATGCAGTTAAGTAAGAGAAATCCACTCTTTTGAGCGCACCAGCATATGGTTGTCTAGACATCAAATTACTCAGCGTATCGGTTTCTCTTTGTTTTGTAAAATCAGCATGACAAAAATAATACAATAAATAAGAATTTATACTGGTTAAAGTTTTAGCATCTAAAGCTTTTTTATATCGTTCATTTCCACTCATGCATTTCTCTATAAAGCATTCGACTTCTTCAAAATATCTTTCAAAATGATTTATTATTTTTTTATTGTATTTAAAGCTAGCAGAATTATTTTCCATCCTATAATTGTATTTATTATCCCCAGTGTAAACAATGTGATTTGCATAATAGTAAGCATAGAGACAAAAAATATTATCTTGCATCCTAACCATACCAGGTACGAATTTCAGTTTATATTTATTTATAAAGTCATGTTTAAATAACTTCCCCCAAGGAACACCAGGACCTATTAACTGTGGGTAATAGCCAGCAATAACTTTGCTTACGAGCTGCCCGAGTAGTAAATTTTTATTTTCAATATGTCCTATTGAATTATCAGGAAGGAATTTATTTTCTCGCTTTTCCCCATTAGAAAAAACATTACAATCACATATAACAATCTCAGTGTTTGATGAAATATTATTATACAATGATGATAAATAATCAGGTTCAAGCCAATCATCAGGGTCGACAAAAGCAATCCATTCACCACGAGCAATAGCAAGCCCGCTATTACGGGCTACAGAAACACCACTATTAGGTTGATCGATAACAATAATTCTATTATCGGTATGTGAAAACTTTGTGCATACCTCCAGACAATTATTGGTCGAACCATCATTAACCAATATAATTTCTATATCATCTAAAGTCTGGCGGCAAACCGATTGGATACAATTTTCAAGATATTCTTCTTTTATATTGTATATCGGTAAAATAACACTGATGATCGGCATATTCAACTCCCTATTGCCTATTTAATATTTTTATTTGCACAACTTAATGCTTCAGCAATTACATTATGCATATCGAAATATTTATACATTCCTAAGCGCCCGCCAAAAATAACTTTATCTTCTTGCTGTGATAACAACACATATTTCTGATATAAGTCATTATTCTTATTATCGTTGATTGGATAATAAGGTTCATCACCTTTACACCAATCAGATGGATATTCATAGGTAATAATTGTATTTTCTTGCTCACCAAACTCAAAATGCTTATGCTCAATAATCCTCGTGTATGGTATTTTATATTCTGTATAATTTACTACAGCATTTCCTTGGAAATTATCAATGTCTAGTTCTTTGGTTTCAAATTTAAGACTTCTATATTCCAGTGTTCCATAGCAATAATCATAATACTGATCAATCATTCCGGTGAATATAATCTTATCAGCTATTGATAAATAATATTCTTTTCTTTCAAAAAAATCGGTATCCAGGAGAACTTCAATACCATCTAGCATTTTATCAACAATCTGAGTATACCCGCCGACAGGTATCCCTTGGTATTTATCGCGAAAGTAATTATTATCATACGTAAAACGAACAGGTAATCTTTTTATAATAAATGCGGGAATCTCCGTGGCTTGTCTTCCCCATTGTTTTTCAGTATATCCCTTTATGAGCTTCTCATAAATATCCCGACCAACAAGTGAAATAGCCTGTTCTTCTAAATTTTGAGGGTTGGTAATATTTTCATTAATTACCTGTTCTGCAATTTTTTCTTTCGCTTGTTCTGGTGTAACCACTCCCCATAATTTATTGAAAGTGTTCATGTTGAATGGAAGATTATAAATTTCATTTTCGAACTTTGCTATAGGGGAATTAGTATATCTATTAAATTCAGCGAACTGTTGAACATAGTCCCAAATGAACTTATCATTTGTATGAAAGATATGTGCACCATATTTATGGACATTGATACCATTTACTTCTTCAGTGTAAATATTACCAGCAATATGGGAGCGTTTATCAATGACAAGACATTTTTTCCCTTTCTTTTTTGCTTCATATGCGAACGTAGCACCAAAAAGTCCTGCACCAACGATTATGTAGTCATATTTCATGTCTTACTCCTCATTTAAAAACTGCCTTCGTATTTTTTATTAGAGAATTTTGCTCTTAAAAAAGACATTCCCTTTTTCAACCAATTTATTTTATCCATATGGATATGGTTGAGTTCTTTGATTTTCAAACTAGGATTTTTAAGCTTATAATTATCCAGCCAAACATTAAAAAGTATTTCGCTTACTCTACCATAAAACCGTCTGTGAAAGGTGGTTAGCGAAGTTGAATCTATCAATGCTTCCAATTCAAGCAAAATAGGGAAAAGCCACCTACAATACTCATCCACCAAATCTTTTCGCATGATAAACATATTAAACATGTAACCAGACGTTTTATTTACAATTTTATCATATGAATCAATATAATCAGGATAATTTGACTTTATAATATTCCTTGTATAATCCAAGTGTTCTTTATAATGTGTGTGCTTATAATGGGAATAAAGAGTCTCAATGTAATACTTCCTCTTCTTAGGAACTAAAACATCATAGCGAGGTATTAAACTTAATAATTCAAGTTCGGTTAGAATGTTTTCGAATTTATTTTTTGAATTCTTTTTTGAATTCGAAAAATGTCGCCTGTAATGTACGAGTCCAATGTAATCTTCAGATAAATTTTTCCAAGCCCAATATAACCCAGTGAGTTCACAATATGATGCATTTTTGAAGGAAATATTATCTCCGGTATCATCACCATTAATTCCTAAATCTTTTTTATCTACCTTGCCAACATGCAGTGGTAGGTAAATTTTATCATTCGGGAAATGATATTGCTTATGCGTTGCAATTATTATCTTTGCACTTACATTGTTACCCATGTTTTAATTTCTCTTCGATTGATGAATTGATCAGGCCAGAAATATTACTCGCAAAGTCATCCCAAGAATGCTTATGAACAAAAATTTGAACTGCTTTTTTATTAATCTCAGAAAATCGCTTTTTGATATCTGGAAGCTCATCTAAATTATCATAAACGAAGCAAATCCCATCATTTGCAAGATCCTTGAACGCCCCTTTAGAAGGACCAATAATGTTAGCCCCTAACGAAAGACTATCCATCAGTGCGCCTGAACTTGAAACAGAAGATGATGTATATGGAAATAATACAAATTGTGATGCACTAATTTGTTCAGCTAACTCGTGGAACTCAATTTTACGGTTTTCGAAAATTGTATTTTTGGATGTATATTTCTTTATTTCCTCTTCATATATTTTATTCTTACACAAACCGACAATTTTGATACGCCAACCTTCAGTAATTGTTTTATTGTGATTACAAAATTGTAAAAATTCCAAAACTCCTTTATAAGGTTCTATAGAGCCCCATATAAGAAAATCGAATTTATTAGATGTATGAACCGATTTTTTGTTTTCTAACATAATTGGTTCTATCGGATGATGTAAAAAGTAGATCTTAGCTTTAGTAAATTGAGAAATATAATCCTGTGCTTCAGATGAATGCACCAAAATCAAGTCTGAATACTTACACATCAGATTGTTTATTTTATTCGTGAGAACATTTTCTCCTTTATGAGGGTGAATGTTATGAAGTACCCACACAATGCATACATGACGCAAAACTAATATCTTCAGTATTATCTTAAATAAAACATACTGTAAGTAAGCTAACTTTTTAAAAGCTATATTATCCACCCAGTTTAAAATAACTACATCACTTGAAAAAGAAGCAAAAAATAAATCCAATAATCCAACAACATTTGCAGGTTTAGAATTCACTGTATAATATTTACTAAGACTATTTATAAAATTTTTTGAGTAAGGGTTATTAACACCCTTTGTTTTACGAAATAGCGGGGGGTAAAAATAAGCCTTCATTGTAAATTCTCAATAAGTTAAATTTAGAAATATTCGCTTGCTTTTATTTTTTTATAAGCCAAAATACATAAATAGATATACTCCTGCAAACTCACATTATATTTTTTCCTTTCCTTAGACCAATGTATTGCGTCTTTTATAAAACTACCTTTTCTTATTCCGCTGTAAGAAATTGTCTCAATAATCTTCTTCTTCTTGAATTTATTTAGCTTGGACTTAATTTCTTCAAATAACACTGTATCTGTAGTGGTTCTTGGTTTGTAATTTTCAAGAAACGACTGGTACCATGCGTATTCGTTTAGTACAGCTTTCAGTTTTAACTGAACAGAGCCTGATGATGTTATATTAATAGCACTTCTTCGATAATGTAATAAGGGACTGTTCGTGTGAACAATTCCTTTCTCAGTCATTGCAATATAACTTGTTATATCATCCGATGCCCAAGCCAGTTTGTTTTTATAAAAACCATTATTATTATCTAAAAATTGTTTTTTATAAACAAAATCTGATATAAATTGATTTCTGAATCCATGTAGACGATGCCACATATTCTCAATAACGCTTTCATTACTAGGTAATTTTTGAGTCAATGTTGTAGGAATTGACTTCTCATTAATAATCAAACTTCGGCAATGGTAGACATTCATATCTGGATGCGAAGAGATTATATCATTGAATTCAGATAGGTAATCTTGATCTAGTTTATCATCGTCACCCATAAGTATAAAATATTCACCATTTGCATACGAAAGACATTTATTCCAATTATCAATTACATTTTCAGCACCACAATTTTTTTCATTTTTATAATATCGAATACGTGTATCATTATAATTAGATATTATTGAATCCAAATTTTCTGGAGATGCATCGTTAACAATAATAAGCTCAAAGTCCTTAAAGGTTTGACTAAGGATACTATCAATGCATTCTTTTAAGAAAGAGGCTTTATAGGCAGGAATACCTATAGTAAATTTTGGATTCATTTAGTAATAACTCCTATAATAACTTAAATGGCTAATTAATTTGTTTTTCGATAAATTTCTTCTGAAGATTACATCTTTCTAAGACATATAAACAAATGCAAAGTGGAAGTACGTCTTGGAAAACCCATGACGCAGTAACATTTGCTAATGCTAGATAAATTACGAAAAGCTTCGCATACATGTATTCTTTATCCACATTTTGAAATGCTGCTCTAGTGAATATAATAAGATATAAAAGAATCCCAGAAATACCAAAACGTACGAAGATCTCAGCGTAACCAACATCACTCATGAAATAAGCAAATTGCTCGCGAATGTTAATTTCTTTCAAACCATAAGAGGAGGTGAAATGAGGAACGCCATTACCAAAAATATCCGTGATAATATTTTTAGAGTAATGAGTAAGAAAATATTCATACTCAAGTAGACGGATATTTTTATCCCCGGTGCTTTGCGAAGACGCTTGCTCTGTTGATAAATTCACCATCTTCCCTATGATTGAATCTTCATTTACCTTAATAAAACTATCACTGAATAAAAGGAATATTGCCCCTAAACACAATACAAATAACGCGATTTTACTTCTTCTAAGAATATAAATCGAGGATACTAAGAAAGAAAAAATTATAATTTGTCGTGTGACTTGGAATATGATAAATACAAAAAGCACTCCAAATAAAAGCGCCCATTTATTTTTTTTTGTTTCAATATATTTACTTACTGCAACAAAAAAACCCAAAATCAAAAATCCACGTCCTGGCAAAGCTAACCTAAATATCCCTCTGCTGTTGTCCATTGTAGTTTCAGCGTCAATAGCATATATAATTTGAGGTGCCTTATGCATTCCATAAAGCCAAAGGAGTATGAAGATAATACAGTAGAACCAGATGAGTCTCTCTATAGTAGCAATATCAGGTTTTTCCTTCATTAGTAAGAAGAAAAAAACAACACCAAAATAGGTTGCGCTTGATCTATAGCTCAAAATAATATCTTGTCCCCAAAATAAAAGTGCGCATGCTATAGATATCCACATTGTTATAAACAAAAATCTTAGTGGGACCTCGTATTTTGAATTCTTTTTTATCCGGAATAAATTAGGAAAAACATAAATTATCACAAAAGTTAATATTATAAAATACAATAACTTAGCGACTTGTTTATCTATCCAAATTATATTAAAAAGTTGATAAAGACAAACAGGAAAAGCAAATATTAGTATTAGCCCTAGTGTTCTTTTATTCAGAGTCATTCTTTTCTGCCAGATAATAGTGTTTATGATGTTACCAATAGCATCCTTTTTCTATTGAATCAAAACCTTTGATTTTTGATTGTTGCTGTGGTCTCACCCACGCATCATTATAGTATTTGGATATATAGGGTAAATCATCCCATCTTTTCCCCTTTATTCCGAACAATATTTGAGTCCAACCAGCTAAGTGAATTGCCTGCTTTCCCATTCCTTTAATAAAGGCCGCGAGGGGCATACCATAAGCACCGCATCCTATTAAAGCGATATCAAATTCTATCGTTCGAATATCAGTTTGCATTTTATCTAGCGCTTCCATCCATGACAAATATTCAGTTTGTTGCCCTAACATAGAGACAACAGGCTTATATGTGATAAGATCAAAGTCAGGTAAAACCTCTTTATCTTTCCATAATAACTCTTTTTTTCCGTATTGACTTTTAATCTCCGCATCAAAGGGATGAATAACTAATACTTTCTTCCCCTTAAGAGCTGCTGTCCACGGCTTATCATATAAAAAAGGTGCGTAGTATCCGTCTAAATTTACTCTCACTATATTTTTAGAATAAAAATCGGAGAAAAAATTTTCTTTTTCAATGTAACTTCCTAATACATCAATGTTTTTTATAGCATCTAAATTTATCTGATAAAATTCAGATAGTTTTTCGTTATCGTTAGGAAAAAAACCAGCATTATTGCAAAGCGCATCAAGTTTTATTGGCCACCACAAATTTGGTATTTTCCCTTTAATGAATAAAAGTTTATCTGATAAATTATATTTTTTTTTGTGTTGCAATTGATGTGAAACTAAAGCATTCAATTCAATAGTGCCAAATTTAGATACCATCAGAGGTTTGTTGCTTCGAATTAATTCATAAATAAATTCATTAGCTTCGCCATCTCGTTTCGTTACGTAATTTTCAAAAACTTGAGTAACTGGAGAAAGTCCATTAGCTTTGAAGTATATTTTACGCATAACAAGCAAGATTAAACGTTCAAGATTACTATACATGTTCACGCTCATTTATAAAAATTACTGATAATAGGGTAAGACATCAAAAGGGGCTACTTCAAGTAATCTCTTCTGCATATATTTAAGATCAATGGTTGGAAGATGTATATCTTTATGTAATTCAAAAAAATCAACATGATTTTCAACAATTTCATCAAAATTAGTGAACCCGTTATATAATTTAATACCTACCGAATCAAAATAATCCTTGAATTTGAAACCATCTGTATCTATATCGTTATGTTTAATCCAAATAGTTGGAATTCCATATGCGTGACCAACAATAACTCCATGTAAAGAAGTAGAAATTATTTGTTCGCAAGACAACATTTGATTCAATACATCTTCAATATTGGACGTTTTAAGATCTATCACATGTACTTTTTTATTTGAGCCGTACATCTGCTTAAAAAAGGCGTAATCTTTAAGATGAGGAATGATGCCAAGCGCATACTTTTTAGTTATTTTTTTTTGTGGGTATACTATAGGTAATAGTAATGCTGGGTCACCCCAAACATCGCAATATTCGAAGCCTTCTGAATGTAGTTTTTCCGCCGAATATCTCCCTCTTACAGCATATAGAATACCGCCTTTTGCTCGCTCATGTTGATTCATATAACCTGTACCCCAAATATGGAATCTTGGACGTGAACGATTTAGCAAAGAACCTATGCCTAATACCACATTTTCATTCTCATCAAATGCTCTTAATCGGTTAAAATCATATGCTTTAAATTTGAGAATGGACTTTATAAACAGTTTAAATTCCTTTTTATAATTAGGCTTTTCAAAGTTCCTATATACGACCTTTTTACCTGTTAATTTTTCTAATAAATATGGATTAAGTGCATCGCCGAAATTATCAATATAGCACCAATGTACTTTAATACTTTCCTTCATAAAACCCTCATGCTATTTTTTTGTTAAGTAAATTTAAAATGTATTTTTTTTCTTCAGCATTCAAACCAAAGAAATAAATCGTAACAATGGTTGATATAACACATGACGAGCATGTGATTAAAAATATAATAACTTCTTTCAACCCAACGCTGTTACAATAAAAACGAATAATTAACGGAGTGATACTACTTAATATCGAAATTATTATACTATTGAATAAAACTTTATTTAAATAAGAGGTAATTTTAACACCTAACAATACCTGAAACATAATAAGTCTTATTAAGACACATATAACCGAAAGAAAGCTGGTTACCACAACTGTAATTTCTGGTGATAACCCTAGCTTTAACAATACAAATGAAATAGGCACAGCTAACAGTAAGACCACCCCAACTGAAATTTGATACGCTTTTATTCTTCCTGTAGCCTGAATTGCTGATGTCACTGTACCTGATATTGTTTCAATAAGTATATTAATAATCACTAATTGCGTAAACACAACAGCATGCGGTGGTACTTTTATTAACCAAAGTTTGAGCAGTGTCTCAGTTTGTAACAAGACAGGCAAAGCAATAAAGAACATAAAATAATAAGTAATTCTTGAGCTTAAAAAAACCAACTTCTCTAGTTCGCTTTTTTTGTTAGCAGCATGATATTTTATTATTTGTGGTGCTGATGCCATTTGTATGTTGCCTACAAAAGCAGTAACTTGAGTTTTAATTTGAAAGGCGATTCCACGAGCAGCATTCACCACAGGACCAAAAAATATATTTAGCAAAATATTTATACCTTGGTCCAAACCAATATTTGCCAAGGTTGTAAAGGAATTCCATCCTGCATAAGAAGATAGTTCAGTATATATTTTCTTATCTTTTACTATTATGAATTTGGATTCGTTAAAGTTTCTTCTACAATATAAATAATAGACAATAGTAATAATGAACACTACAAGTAACATTATTACAGAATATAATTTCAGCTTATCCCACTCTAAAAAGGAGAGTAAGAAAACTCCACCAAGCTTTAAAAAAGCTTCAATTATACTTGTTGTGGCGAAAAAACTCATTTTCTCATGAGCAATAATTAGTGAATTATATGGTATTCTAATTATCGTGAATATAAAAGATATTATTGATGCATGATAGACAAATAACGCGGCATCAATCCTTTCAACCGGGATGTTCATTTTATTACGGATGAACCACAACCCTACCGTCTCTGCTAATACACTTATTAATATACAAAAGAAAACATATATTGTTAATGTTACAGAAAAAAGCTGTTTTAACCTATCAGAATTATTGCGTCCAATCTCATAAGAAAAAAAACGTTGAGAAGCGCCCGCCATAGTATTACTGATAAAAGCGAACATCAAAACAATGCCACCAACAACATTATAAATACCAAAATCGCTTACACCAAGGGTATTAAGCACAACTCTCGATGTATATAAACTCACAAAAAGCATAACTAACATTCTGACATACAGCATGCCAGCGTTACGCATAACTTTATTATTACTCATAAACAACCTTAGAAATAGATATTATAAAGTTTTACATGAGACCGCTAATGGTTCAGGCATTGCTTTTAACTTTTTTGCTAATGGAAGATAATTTTCATCTAAGGCTGAAGCCACCCAAAATAATGATGCAGCCCGAACAGGATTAAAGGCTCCCTTGAAATCTTTCATTCCAATAGATCGTCTAACTTTATCAAATTCAGACTTGGTATTATTGAATTCATTATGTGTTTTTAGTCCATTCATGTATGGAACTAACCAATCAATCCCTTTTTTTAGCGATGAACCACTAGGGCTTACATACCCAAACCAATCATACCCATTATTTTTTGCCACTATGGCAGCCTGGGAAAGCGGAAGGAGATCAAAAACAGCATAACTTATTGCATCTCTCTCTGAAAAATCATACACCTCACCACTAGGCTTTATATTTTTTAAAATTTGCTCTTGGAAAATTTCTGTTGCCTTAGAAAATAACTCTTTATCATTAGTTGCACTGGCAAGCATAGTTATTATTTTTATCCGATGGCTTTGCCAGTTGTCCGGGGTTAACCCCTTTACTGAATTTCCCTTTCGAATTATATAATTGATATAATCATTAGCCCATTCTTTAAAAAAAGATGTTACCATTTTGTTTTCGTTTTCATTCAACTTCGGTTTAATAATCGTATATGTGTCAATTAACGCATCAAATGGGGTCTCATCAATAGGGTTTAATGATGGTTTATACTTTTCTAGCCAAGCTAAAAGATATTTTTTAGAAAATAGCAAATACTTTTCATCGTTACTCTCACTCCATAACAATGCCGCATTACGCATCATTTTAAATTGATTATAAGCATCAAACGCCTTAATAACATTAGGTTGCCCTGGCAAGGAGTGTTCAATATGAACTATGGCCATTGCATTCGGTTTGTTATTAATATTTATTACTTGTGATATATTACCTAGATATGTTCTTGCTTGTTCTGGTATGACAAAACATTTTTGAGCAGCACTTGTACTGTTTATATGACAGGTTAGAGCTAACAATACCGGGGCTACCATTTTCATACTTTTAAAAATCATCGATCTGTTTTCACCCCATATGAAATTAACTGATATGATACAACAAAGAAGCTGGTATACCCGATATATCAGCTTCTTTTATTTCTCAATCGTTACTTTTTATCATCTTTATTATAAGAATAGCCGTAATAACTATAGCCGTAGCTATAATAACTGCTGGCTTTCTTCACAACACCATTCATAATGCAACCTTTTACTTTTACTCCACTTTGCTCAAATCGCTTAACGCTTACTTCTATTTCTTTTGGTGTATTCATTTCAAATCGTGCAACTAATAGAGTAGTGCCAGAGTAATTACCAATTATTGCTGCATCGGTAACGGCAAGTATTGGTGGCGTATCGATAATGACTAGATCATATTCATTATTAGCCCATTCCAATAATTTTCCAAATCTCTCATGCATGAGCAGCTCGGCTGGATTCGGTGGGATATTTCCCCTTGAGATAAAATCAAATCCGGCAACTGGAAGTTTTTTTATAGCTTTTGTAATCTCAGTTTTTCCCGCAAGTAAATCAGAAAGTCCATTGTCATTTGATACTTCAAAAAGCTTGTGCGTATATCCTTTACGTAAATCGGCATCAATAAACAATACTCTCTTATTGCTTTGTGCGATTATCGCTGAAAGATTGGTGCTGACAAACGTTTTCCCCGCATTTGGGCTTGCACCTGAAATCATCAATATATTATTTCTTGCTTCCATCATTGCGAAATGTAAACTAGTCCGCAAACCACGGATCGCTTCTATTGCAAGATCTGCCGGGTTTTCGATCGCTAGTAAACCATCGCGATATTCATTAACGCCTTTACTTTTATTTCTTTTAAAACTTTGATTCGATTTTTTAGAAAAAGTTTCCGATACTGGAATGCTCGCGTAAACGTTCACACCTAAGTCCTCAAGTTGTTCAGGCGATTCAATCCCTCTCCTTAAGAAAACTTGAAGAATGACTATTGCTACTGAAACCCCTCCACCAAGAATTATACCTAACAATACAATGATAATTTTTTTAGGCTTTATTGGTTTCGGTTCAGTAACAGCATTATCAATGATTCTAACGTTACCTATTGCACTAGATTTTGCGATATTTAACTCTTGCTGACGGTTTAGCAATTGCATGTAGACTGCACGACCAGACTCAACATCTCTACTTAAACGTAGAATTTCCTGCTGAGTTTCCGGCATCGCGGTTACTCGTTTATTTAATTTTGCCTTTTCATCTTGTAAAGTTTTTCTTTTTTCCATCAATGCCTTATAGGTAGGATGCTCCTTTGTATATAGCTGAGAAATTTCTGATTCTCGAAATGTTAACTCGTTCAGTTGGTTATCAACATTTACGATCTGGTCTAAAACAGATTTAGCTTCTAGCGAGAGATCTACTGAATCATTTTGCCTTCTAAACAAATTTAATTTATCTTCGGCTGCATCTAACTCACTTCGAACTTGAGGAAGCTGTCGATTTAAAAAATCTAAACTTTTTTCATCTTGTGCAGCTTGGCGTGATATATTTTGTGCAAGATAGTTATTTGTTATACTGTCAATGATTTTTTCTATCAGCTTTGGATTATCTCCTGTTAGAGAAAGAGTAAGGATTCCCGTATCTTTTCCTTGATCAGCAACAGTTAATATATCTTGCAAATCAGAAATAGCTTTCAGTTTAGAAACATATGATACCGAAAAAATTGTTCCTTTAGGTGCGGTTATGCTATCAACTTTTATCGAAATATCTTTCGCATCGACGAGTTCGCCAACTACACCATCAATTGAAAACGAATCTGATTTGAGTGAATAGTGCATATCATCTTTGACGATAAGTTTTATTTCAGGATTATCATCATCAGTTACCGGTAAATATAACCTAGAAATATTAACCTCTGAAGGTTTTTCTCCAGTTAGCCGGGCCCAACCTCTACCAAATATAGGGAAATAATCCTGTTTAACTCTTGTTTGTAAATTTAAATCATCTACTGTTTTCCCTAATATCATTCTTGACTGTAAAAGAGCAATCTCTGGTGCAGATTGTGGCTGGCTGTCAGGTAACATCTGACTTAAATTACTTAATATTGCATTCGCTTGTTTCTGTTCAACTTGGACTAAAGCATCTGCCTGATATATTGGGGTGGCAAATAAAGCATATACTAATGCTAACAAAGTAAATAGTGCTGTTACGGAAATAATTAGTTTTCGATGATCAATGAGTTCGCCAACTAATCGCCCTAAATCAATTTCATCAGAGTCTTTTTTCATACTTTTATTAATCACAGATGACATGCATTAATTCCTAATGATTAAACGTCCAACTTTCTTACCCAAAGTTGACCCGCTTCTTCAATTAATTGGAAGACAGACTTGAAAGCTTCGTCGCTTTTTCGGTATGGATCAGGAATATCACGTTGATTTAGCCAATGACCAAAAAGCATTGTCTTACCTCTAGCCTCAGGTGATATTTGACCGATTTTTTCAAGATGATATTTTTCCATTACAAGAATCAAATCATATTGTCTACCTAAAGAGGACGTATATTGACGCCCTTTATGGTCCGCAAGTGAGATCCCATGTTCAGCTGCTACTTTTATAGCACTATAATCTGCCTCATGATCAACTAACGCACTAGTTCCAGCTGATTCTATCCTTTTATTAGGAAGCAGTTTTTGTAAATACCGTTCACCTATAGGAGAGCGGCATATATTACCCGTACATACCACTAATATAGACTCAAACATATTATGGCCAATCCTTAATAAATTTCGCAGTTTCCGTCATGTCATGAACACCAGTAATAGTCGGTACAAGCTGAGAAATTACGCGATTCCAACGTACCAAAGGAGCAGTCGTGACATAAACGATATCGTATGGCTGTAATTGAAATTCGGTTCCCAGTACCATTGCCGAAGCATCTTGCGCGTTAAGCTGATAGATATTAGCTATTTTACCTTGCTTATCACCCTTCAACTGACGAATGACAAATACACCAGTTGCGTCACTAAATGCCTGCGACATACCTTCGGCATTTCCTAAAGCTTCAGCTACAGTCATACCACTGCGGTCCATTTTTAAAGTGCTTTGTTTGCCCACTTCACCCATGACAAATACTTTCAAATCATCATTGCGTGGTACAAATAGTATATCCCCTGGATACAGTAAATGATTCTGGGTCAAGTCCCCCTTCTGCATTAATGCATACAATGAGACTTTTGTATCTTTACCGTTATGAGTTAATACAACATTTCGCCAATCGGCATCTGGAGCCAGCCCTCCAGCGTTATTAATCGCGTCCATAACTGTAAGCGGAATATTCGTTATTGGCTGCTGTCCAGATTTTGCAACTTCACCAGTAACATAGGCTTTTTGTGAACGAAATGCAGCAACACTAACATCCACCTGAGGACTTTCAATATAGGTGGTCAACCGGCTTGCGATATCCTGGCGTACCTGGCTCAGTGTTTTCCCCGCCACCTGCACCTTACCGATATATGGGTAGAAAATGGTGCCATCCGAGTTGACCCAGTTACCAGTGTCGCTGGCGCTACGGTATTGCCCTGCAGGCGTTGTCAGCTCCGGGTGATCCCAAACAGTAACCATCAATACATCGCCAACACCAATGCGATATTCATAACTGCGCAGTAAATTATCCAATTGTGGGTTTGGACGAGCAAGAACGGTCTCTGGGCGAAGCTGATCGATCAGCCCCGGAGTCATAGGATACACATTGACCAGTTTATCCAGATCGTAGTCACTGTCCGGAAGCTCAACCACATTCTTACGCAGGCTATTTAATCCTTGTCCTGGAATAATGGTACAACCCGATAAAAACCCAATTGCCAACGCTAATGCCGAAAATCTAACAAGTTTTTTCTTCATAATGTCACATCATCAGTAAAACAAGATTTGCCAATTCCTGAGCAGCTGTCATCGCCGTTGCTTCCGTGCCGGCTTTTGGAGAGAAAAAAGCTGACTGCATCCTGCAGCGCTACCACTCCCTCTCCCCTGTTTTCAGCATTCAGCCTTATAAACTAAACGGTATCTCTATCCCTGCACTGGCCCCAACGTCGTCGCTGTCACTGTTGTTAGCGTTGGTGTACCACAGGGAGGTATTCAGACGTACCGACTGATAAACGTCTCCACTCCAACCAAGCTGAACACCTTTAAGCGTGTCAGAATGAGGAAATGCTTTGTTAATTGTTTGCTCTTTAGGATTGACTTTGGCATAAACCAGACGTGTGCTCCAGCGTTGGTTATCCTCAGTAATCAGTTCAACCTTGCCAGCGAACAATTGACCATCCCCCCCCATCGCATCACCCAGCGGATACCCTTGTTGGTAGTAACCGTCTTTATAGATGTGGTGGGTATAGCTGTAATTGGTCCGGCTCATATTTGTACGCGTATCATGCGCTTCCAGGTACCAGTTTACGGCATCTTTTCCCCAGCCGTGGTGCCCTTCAATCCCGCCGAGGAACATATTTGCCGATGGCAGGTAACCAGCCTCATCTTCACCGATCATTTGCCCGTAGAAACTGACCGGCCAGCCGAGAGTTGGTTCGAGTTTAAATTTAAAATCAAATCCTGCCAGCTGGTTCCCCGGCTCATTATCGGTACCGGTATTATCCTGCCCAGTAAAACCATCCCAGAAGCTGCTAAAGGATTGCGGTCGCCCTTCCCCTCCCCACTGCATTATCCGCGATGCGCCTAATTCCAATGACTGGAACGGCGTAAAGGTGAAACGACCGCCGATAATTTTAGTGTGTGGGACAGCAGTGTACTGATTCATTTGGCTGGCAGAGATCTGGTACTGCCATGGGCCCACCCAGCGCAGCCACCATGTTTCCGGCGCCGCCTGCTCTGCCCGCTGCATCAGGAAGCCGGTCATCGGCCGCATGGCATCCCCGCGGATCAGGCTGCCTTCATACCCCGGACCCCACCACTGCGGCACCTGGCCAAAGGAGAGCCACTGGTTCCAGAATTTCACCGCGCCATAGGCGCCGTTGGCGTTGAAGCGCGATCCGTTGCTGATACGCTCTCCCCCTTCGACGTTGCCCTGGAGGTGGACATCCCACCACTCGCCGCTGTTATTGAACGCCAGACCTAACGAGTTATCTGCCGGCTGCGTCTGACCAAACCCCTGCGGGGTGCCCGGCTGGTCGGTCGAGGTGTAGCCGGTGACCCGGAAATCGGCTTTTAAAGCAGACAGTCTCTGGTTGATACGAGCCAGAACCACTTGCTCAGAAGAATAGGACGGTTTGGCCTTTTTTAGCGCCCGGGCGATCTCTTCCTGACTCAGCGGCCAAGTCGACAGGCTCAGATGGATGACCCCGCGATCGGAAAGCCAGGCAAGGTCGTTACGCAGATCGTTATCATTTACCACTAACCCGGCCGCGAAAGCCTGGGCTCCCAGTGAGGAAAGTAAACCCAGCGTCACGGCAATGCGCGCAATTTTTATCATTGTACAAGATCCATTTTCAGCCCCGCTGTCGTATCTCAATGAGAATGAGGGGAATAGCAAGATAGAAAGCGCTCGCGGCACCAGCTGACTTCACTGTGCAACACCGGCGAGGCAAGTACAGTTACCCTAAGCTGCTCGTAACCATTATCACATCCACCCAGCTCACAATGTAGGCGAATTTCACCCTACAGGCTATCGATGAGATGGGAAAATTAATGTCCAGGTGATATCAGCAGCCGCTCCTGACCAACTTCTGAGGATATCCGTGGAAAATGGATAGATAGCTGATGAGGGTATTCATCATGACAGGGTCGATTTTTACAGCAATTGAACAGGAGCTATTGTACAGCAGCAAACGGCTTCAGCGACGCTACCGCCCCTGGCTTAACAGCTACCAGCGCACTGACTACCTGAACGACTTATTTTATCGACCTGCGGATGAATAATTGGTCAGGCCTTTATTTTTGCGGCGTTAAGTCTACGGGATTTCGGTCACAATTGGGAGTCTTAGTGCCGAATATCTGCCAATTAATCCTATCCGCTGTTTTATTGGCGAAAAATAGGGGTTCGCCAATAAGATTATTTACTGCTCTCACCTATCGAACATCTACACGACATCACTGCGCCGACACATGCACAGCTAACCATCTGAAAAAAAGACATTTTTTCATGACAATTGTGTCATTCTAAAATCAGATGATGTCGTCATAGTCAACTACAATTTCTAATAGTTTCCAGTGTCTGGATATACATTAAATCTGCAAAAGGTACTTTCTTAACGCCTTTAAGAAACGTCTTATCACGGCTATATCCAGGCAAATATGCAATAGCAATGTAGTAGCACTTCATTATTTCATAAATATGAATTATCAATTGCCCGGCATATAGTAGATTATTTTCTTATTTGACTAATTAACCAGCGAAAACTTAATTTCCCCTGTAAAACAAATGGCAATTACCAGGCCTGCTTGTGCAGATCGTTGCGGGTAAAGGGCTTGTCCAACGGACCAATTGTAGTGGCGATCTGCCCCAGCAGGGACTGGGTCGGCGCTTTATTGCCGCTATGCAACAGGATAAGCGGGACCATCACCAAACATGCAAGTCCTCCCCAGGGAATATACATATATTCGGAATGATTAGTGCGCTTTTGTAGTAGTAAGAATAGTGCGCTGCCGGCAGCACCCAGCAGCAGGCCAGCGATCACTTCCGAGACGGAATGCGCATGGATGACCAGCCGTGAATACCCCACCACTGCGGCTAAAACATAGCCTGTGGCGACCGCTGCTCTTTGCACACCCGCGGAGAAACGGGCGCTAAGCAGCCCTAAGAAGATAGGCCAGAAGGCTGCGGAGAGCGCTGAGTGGCCGCTGAAGCCGGTGTAATCCAGCTCGCGAATACCCAGTCCCCAGCCCATAAAGGCCAGTTTGGAGGCGCAGACGATGGCGCCGGTGATGCCGAACAGCAAACTCCACTGCCACGCCAGCAACCGCGACGTTTTACGCAGCATCAGGACAATAAACAGCGCCGCTGCGCTGGGCAGCAAAACGGTGCTATCGCCAAAAAATGAGATGAGTTGCCAGTTCATATACCTGTGATCCTTCGATGATGTCCACTGCCGTGCTCAGGGATTATCCATAATGTCTGTACCAGCTCGCATGCCAATTCATTTCACATTTTTATGCATGCAAGTGAGATGTTTAAAGCGGAAACATGATCGCAGTCAAGTTTTATTTTTGGCTGACGTTGACCGCTTTCCCTGCACTTTAGGAATTGTCGCACTAAGTGACTATTCATAAAGCATTATTGCCGCTACTCCGACCATTGCACCACAGAGGCCAGAGACAAACTACCAGAAGTCTCCGAAGCCATACGTTTCTTTACAATCGTTATAACATTCACGTTATGAATAAATTCTGCATAACGTTATGAGCGGCAGGACGGATGTTCAGAGCCTGCCGCTCAGTCTCAGGCTGGCGCTCAGGCCAGCAGTTTTTTAATGCTTTCGCGGAATTTGGTGCCTTCTTTCAGGTTACGCATTCCGTAGGTGACGAAGGCCTGCATATAGCCCATTTTCTTACCGCAGTCATAGCTTTCACCAGTCATCAGCATCGCGTCGACGGACTGCTTCTTCGCCAGCTCGGCAATGGCGTCGGTCAGCTGGATACGCCCCCAGGCGCCCGGCTCGGTGCGCTCCAGTTCGGCCCAGATATCTGCCGACAGTACGTAGCGGCCCACCGCCATCAGGTCGGAGTCCAGAGTCTGCGGTTCGTCCGGTTTTTCAATAAACTCGACGATACGTGCGACCTGCCCTTCCGCCACCATCGGCTCTTTGGTCTGGATCACGGAGTATTCGGAGAGATCCCCCGGCATGCGTTTCGCCAGCACCTGGCTGCGGCCGGTCTCGTTAAAGCGGGCGACCATGGCGGCGAGGTTATAGCGCAGCGGGTCAGCGGTGCCGCCATCGAGAATGATATCCGGCAGCACCACCACAAACGGGTTATCCCCGACGACCGGGCGGGCGCAGAGGATGGAGTGACCCAGACCCAGCGGCTGCGCCTGGCGCACGTTCATGATGGTTACGCCCGGCGGGCAAATGGCCTGGACTTCCGCCAACAGCTGGCGCTTCACGCGTTGCTCAAGCAGGGCTTCCAGCTCGTAGGAGGTATCAAAGTGGTTTTCCACCGCGTTCTTCGAGGAGTGCGTCACCAGAACAATCTCTTTGATCCCGGCGGCGACGATTTCGTCAACAATGTACTGAATCATTGGCTTATCAACGATCGGCAGCATCTCCTTTGGAATTGCCTTTGTGGCCGGCAGCATATGCATGCCTAGTCCTGCGACCGGAATAACCGCTTTCAAATTCGCCATATTCATCTTCACCTGTTTGGTTGCAAAACACACGGTTTTGCAAAATTGTACATGTCACAAATCCATTGAAACTGATAATACACGGATACTGCCCGGGCATCTGCCCGCCAAATTCTTAAATTCACTGTCACGTAAAAGAATACACATAACTCCCTTTTACCAACAGTTAGAAGTGAGAATAATCTTATTCTCGATCAGGTTATTCAGCGGCGCGTTTCTCTGCGCCGTGCAAAGTGGCCGAAATCCCCGTCCACAGGGCGCGCCAGCACGCCAGGGCTGCCGTGCCGCACCTATGCCCGCAAAGAATAGGTATAGATAATAAATTTATCCATGCAATATATTTCAGCATTTACCGCTGGACAGGTCGCTATACAAGCCATAATCGGCGGAATAAAACCAGGAGCCGCCCTATTCTGCGCCCCCTTTATGAGCTGAATTATGCCGATTTTGCGAGGAATTTCGCTCTTCCCCCATGGCGTGGGCATCACCTCTCGCTGCGATGAGCGGTGGCACAGCGCCGCTTTTGCGCCCTGGCGGAAACCCAGCGGCAGACGTTCTGATATTGGCCCGCTTATTCCAGACAACCGCCATAGTGTTATTTTTTCACTGTTCTTTACCGGAACATAATTCTTATCGGTTCGCTTAATCTGCTGGAAATATATCCACCCATGGCAGGGCGTTATCCGCGTCGTTATTGCATTTTATACCCATCTTATCCATGATCGGGGTAACACATACCGCAGTCGTACAGGTTTTAATACATATGGAATGGATTGCCGATCCGTCAATCTGGGCAGGTCTCGTCACGCTGGTGGTTATCGAACTGGTGTTGGGTATCGATAACCTGGTTTTCATCGCTATCCTCGCCGAAAAGCTGCCGCCCGCCCAGCGCGACCGCGCTCGTATCACCGGTCTGCTGCTGGCAATGGTCATGCGTCTGCTGCTGCTGGCCTCTATCTCCTGGCTGGTGACCCTGACCAAACCGCTGATTGTTTTTCACGACTTCAGCTTCAGCGCCCGCGATTTAATTATGCTGTTCGGCGGCTTATTCCTGCTGTTTAAAGCTACAGTCGAACTCAACGAACGGCTGGAGGGGAAGGACAGCGATAATCCCACCCAGCGCAGAGGGGCGAAATTCTGGGCCGTGGTGGCGCAGATCGTGGTGCTCGACGCTATCTTCTCGCTCGACTCGGTGATCACCGCGGTCGGCATGGTCGACCACCTGGCGGTGATGATGGCCGCGGTGATCATCGCCATCAGCCTGATGCTGATGGCCAGCAAGGCGCTGACGCGCTTCGTTAACAGCCACCCGACCATTGTCATCCTCTGTCTGAGCTTCCTGCTGATGATCGGCTTCAGTCTGATTGCTGAAGGCTTCAGCTTTATTATCCCGAAAGGCTATTTATATGCGGCAATTGGCTTCTCGGTGATGATTGAAGCCCTTAACCAGCTGGCGCTGTTTAACCGCCGTCGCTTTCTCTCCGCCAATATGACGCTGCGTCAGCGCACTACCGAGGCGGTAATGAATCTTTTGAGCGGGCAGAAAGAAAAAGCTGAACTGGATGCTGACACGGCGTCGCTGGTCGCCGATCAGGATCATCATCCGCTGTTTAATCCGCAGGAACGGTTGATGATTGAGCGGGTGCTGAACCTGAATCAGCGCACCGTCAGCAGTATTATGACCTCCCGCCATGATATCGAGCGCATCGATCTCAGCGCGCCGGAGGAAGAGATCCGCAGCCTGGTGGAAAAAAATCAGCACACCCGCCTGGTGGTCACCGGCGGAAAGGATAATGAAGACCTGCTGGGGGTGGTGCATGTTATCGACCTGCTCCAGCAGTCCCTGCGCCAGGAGCCGCTGGATCTGCAGGCGCTGGTGCGCCAGCCGCTGGTCTTTCCGGAGGGGTTACCGCTCCTCTCCGCCCTTGAGCAGTTTCGTCAGGCCCGTACCCATTTTGCCTTTGTGGTGGATGAGTTTGGCTCCGTCGAGGGGATTGTGACCCTGAGCGACGTGATGGAGACCATTGCCGGCAATCTGCCCAACGAGGTGGAGGAGATCGACGCCCGGCACGATATTCAGCACCATCCGGACGGTTCGTGGACGGTTAACGGCCATATGCCGCTGGAGGATCTGGTGCAGTATGTTCCGCTGCCGCTGGATGATAAACGTGAGTACCACACTGTTGCCGGTCTGCTGATGGAGTATCTGCAGCATGTGCCGCAGGTGGGAGAAACCATTGAGATTGACGGTTATACCCTACGCACGCTGCAGGTCGACAGCCATCGGGTGCAAAAGGTGCAGATCGTTCCGCCGGCAAAGCAGGATGAGCTGGATTATGAGGTGTAATCGTCAGGCATAAAACGGCCCGGGGTATCCCGGGCGGTGAGACGGCTAATCAAACCCATGCCTGATGGCGCTTCGCTTATCAGGCCTATGGGATGGCGACACAAACCGGGGGATTCCCCCTACCGCACAACCCAGGCGGGGTCAGGCGTAGCCGCCGCCCGGCATCAATGTGACATCACACTTTGACGACACGCTCACAGCCCGGTAGTCCCGGGCTGCTGGTCTGGACGATTACAGCTTATCGAGCAGCTTTTTAGCGTCTTTGCTCTCTTTGCTGCCTTTATTACGTTCGACCCAGTCGTTGAGGCGCTGCTTCGCTTCATCCTGCAGCTGTTTACGCAGGATCTGGTCCACCTGCAGGCTGTAGCTCAGCGACTGCCAGTCGCCGTAGATGCGCAGCGGGATGGCGGTCTGCTTCAGGCGGTCGATAAGCTTGCCCTCACCTTTCCAGCCGCCGAGCACGCGCACGTTAAAGCGCATATCGCAGTTCTCTTTCTGCAGATCGAGCTGTCCTTCGCCGGTCATCGCCATCACGTCGGACTGCCCCTGCACGCGGTTCAGCGTCACCAGCCCGTTATCCAGCGTCAGCTGGCTGCTCACGGCATCCAGCCGGGTGGCGTTGTCGTAATTTTCCTGTGCCCGGACGTTGGTGCTGCGCTCCACGGCCTGCTGCACCAGCTGCTGGAAGTTAAGCCCTTCGGTACGGGTATCCGTCATCTGGATCTGCGCCTGGCCCTGCCAGCGACGGCGGAAATCATCCGCGTCAATGCGCGCTCCGGAAAACTCGCCGGTCAGCGACAGCTTGCCGGTCAGGCTTAAGGAATAGTTGAAGGCTTTGATCAGCGAACCGATCTCCACGTTCTGCAGCGCCGGCTGGAACGTCGCCTGCGGCGTGTCGCCGCGGGCATCAAGGGTGCCGGGGAGGGAAAGCTGGCCGCCGTCGAGATTACCCTGCATTTTGCTGACCGTCAGCAGCCCCTGCTGATTGCTGATCTCGCTCTGCACCTGGGTGAAGTTCAGGCCGCGCCACTGCAGCTGGTCGGCGCTCAGGGCCATCCGGCCGGTAAAGCCGCGCAGGCTCTGGTAATCTTCGCGCTCATCGCTGTCGGCGATCACCGGACGCAGCGGGCGCGTCTGGCTCTGGCCCTGCTGGCTGGCGCTGCTGTCGGTCGCCGGCGAAGAGGACGCCAGCAGACTGTCGAGATTCAGGGTGGTGGCGTGCAGATCCAATGACCAGTCCGGGCGCTCTCCCAGCACCACGCTGCCGTTGCCGGTGAGGGTGCTGCCGCTGGCCATCAGGTTCAGATTATCAAAGCGCAGGGTCTTGCTATCTTCCTGCCAGCTGGCCTGCAGGCTCCCCTGACCATTGATGCCGTCGGGGGGCAGCTCGGCGCCGCGCAGCTGCCAGCTGAGCTGGCTAAAGTCGGCTTTTAACGAATGCGGATAGTCGCCGCCCTGCACGGTGGCGGAGAAGTTCAGCGCCAGGTCGCGCTGGTCGCGGTTGACGCGGCCGGAGAAATCGACGGTGGCCCGGTGGTTCTCATCCTGCTCCATCTGCAGGCGGATATCGCGCACCGTCACCTGCTCGCCGTTTTCATGCTGGAAGAAGAGCACGCTGTCGGCCACCTGCAGCTGGCGCACGTCGTAGGACCATCCGCGGTCCTCCGGGGCCAGCGGCAGGGTGTTGTCATGCGGCACCACCGGCGCCGCGCTGTCGCGAACCGCCTCGGTTTTCGGGGTCAGCTGGATCACCGCCCCCTTGAGCATCACCTGCTTCACCTGCAGCTGGTGCGAAAGCAGCGGCAGCAGCGCCACGTCGAGGCGCATGTTGTCGGCGCGGATCACCGGCTCTTCAGCGCCTCTGGCGGTCAGCGTCATGCGCCCGCTGAGAATGCTGAGCTGCGGCCAGACGTGCCAGCGCAGCGGGCCATCGAGTTCAAGCTGATAACCGCTGCGCTCTGCCACCTCATGCACCATATAGGCGCGAAAATCGTTGGGATTGACCAGCAATACCAACGAGGTAAGCCCGGCGACAATGACCGCCAGCAGGATCATCAGCGTTGTCAGTATTCGTCTCATGGCACCCTCAGCAACACCCCGTTGACGTTATCAATCCTTGTCGATTCGGCTCGCCACCGCGCCCTGCTGGTCGCGATATTTGGCGTCTTCACGGCGGTTATATGGCCGGGCCGCCGGGCCCGATAATGGTTCAAAGCTCAGCGCGCCGATGGGCATCCCCGGGCGCAGCGCCAGCGGCAGCTTGCCGGAGTTGTAGAATTCCAGCACGATGCAGCCGGACCAGCCCGGGTCGATGCGGTGCGCGGTCACGTGCACCATCAGCCCCAGGCGCGCCAGCGAGGAGCGCCCGTCAAGCCAGCCCACCAGGTCGGCAGGCAGGGTGACCGACTCATAGGTCACCGCCAGCGCCAGTTCGCCCGGATGCAGGAAAAAGGCCTCCCCTTCCGGCAGAACGATCTCTTCGCTCATCACGCGGTCCAGCGCGGCGCTCACCTCCGCCTTCGGGCCGCTTAAATCGATAAACGGCGCCGTGTGGCCGCGGAAGGTGCGGAATTTATTACCCAGCCGTACATCAACCGTCGCGCCATTAATACGCTCAACGGGCGGGCGCGGATTGATGGCCAGTCGCCCTTCATCCAACCAGGCTTCAATATCTCGGTCACACAGACGCATGGGCTTTCTCCTTATAAGGCTGCTTCCCGCACGCTTCGCGGCGGAGAGGGCAACAGGGCTACTCTTTGCACGTTACACAATTCGGCCAGGTTATTCAAAGAACTGACTGATTTTGGCCTTCAGAATATCAATCGCGATGCGGTTTTTGCCGCCACGCGGCACGATGATGTCGGCATACTGCTTCGACGGCTCAATAAACTGCAGGAACATCGGACGCACGGTCTTCTGATACTGGGCCATCACCGAGTCCATGGAGCGGCCGCGCTCGTTAACGTCGCGCTTAATGCGGCGCATCAGGCAAATATCGAGCGGGGTGTCGACGAAAATAGAGAAGTTGAGCTCGTTACGCAGGCGCGCATCGGTCAGCAGCAGGATCCCTTCGAGAATAATCACCTTCTTCGGCTCGACGTGAATGGTGTTCGGCGTGCGGGTATGCTCGACGTAGCTGTAGACCGGCAGTTCAATCGGCTGGCCGCTTTTCAGCATCTGCAGGTGCTGGAACAACAGACTGTGGTCCATTGAGCTCGGGTGGTCATAGTTAGTTTTGACGCGCTCTTCCATCGACAGATGGCTTTGATCTTTGTAATAGCTGTCTTCCGGAATGACGCCAATATGTTCGTCGCCAACTTGTTCACGCAATTCGCGATAGAGAGTACTGGCAATAAGACTTTTGCCAGAAGCCGATGCGCCGGCGATGCCTACAATGACGCACTGATGGGACATATCAGTCATAAATTTTTGCGACCTGATTAACCTGGATAGAGATGGAGGGTGGCGGCGGACCGCCAAACGCGGCAATTATAGGGATTTCAGCGCCCCGATACCAGTGGTATGCGCCCCGGACGGCTATTCCGCCGCCGGCGCCCAGTCATCGGTATACCAGATATGCAACAGCGCATAAGATCGCATCGGCTGCCAGCGGCGAGCATAGCGGGCGATGGCGGCCGGGGTCATTCCCGGAAAGCGCTGTTTAATCAGGTAGTCGTCCGGCAAAAAGATATCCTTCGCCTGCCAGCCGCGCAGGGCAAAATAACTGGCCGTCCAGCGGCCAATCCCGGGCAAAGTCTGCAATTGACGCAGCCCGGCGTCGATATCCGCCGGCGCGGTCAGGGGCAGCTCGCCGCTGAGCGCCGCCCGGGCGAGGTGGATCAGCGCCTCCGCGCGGCGAAGCGGCATCCCCAGCGCCTTCAGCGCCTGCGGATCGGCCCGGGAAAGCGCCTCCGGCGTGGGGAATAGAACATAGCCGGGGGCGTCCGCCAGCGGTTCGCCCCAGCCGGCCGCCACTTTGGCGGTGAGCCGGGCGGCCATCGCCACGCTCACCAGCTGGCCGAGCACCGCGCGCACCGCCTGTTCGAAAGCGTCCAGCGCCCCGGGCAGGCGCAGCCCCGGCCGCGCCTGCGCCAGGTCGCCCAGCGTGCGAGCGACCTGCTGCGGGTCGCAGGTCAGATCAAACAGCTGGCCAATTCGCGCATAGCAGATCTCCGCCACCGGCTGCAGCCCCGGGGAGAGCGTCACCCGCAGGCCCTGCGCCTCCTCGTCCGGCGCCAGATGAATCAGCCCGCCGTGGCCTGCTACGCGAAAGCTGCGGCTGAAGCCTCCGTCATGAAAACGCTCGACGCCGGCGACTGCGCGCGCCTGCAGAAAACCAACCATCCACCCCCAGTCGTAGGGCGGGGTCCAGGGTAACAGCACCATAAGCTCTCCTTTATATAGCGTTTCAATGATAGTCGCCCTTCACCGTCAGCGCCTTGCTTTTAAATTCCGGTTGTCGGCATGACGGCGATCCGCTAAAGTCGCCCCCCTTCTTCACCGGCATGGGGATTTTGCAGACGATGTTTATTGGTTTTGACTACGGCACCGCCAACTGTTCGGTGGCCGTGATGCGGGAAAACAAGCCCCAGCTGTTGACGCTGGAAAACGGCAGCGCGCTGCTGCCCTCCATGCTCTGCGCGCCGACGCGCGAAGCGGTCAGCGAGTGGCTCTATCGCCATCACGAGGTGCCGACCCACAGCGACGAAAACCAGGCGCTACTGCGCCGGGCCATCGCCGCCAACCGCGACGAAGACATTGAGGTGCTGCGCAACAGCGTGCAGTTCGGCCTCGCCTCCCTGCATCAGTATGTTGAAGATCCGGAAGAGGTCTACTTCGTCAAATCGCCAAAGTCCTTCCTCGGCGCCAGCGGCCTCAAGCCGCAGCAGGTGGCCCTGTTTGAAGACCTGGTCTGCGCCATGATGTTGCACATCAAGCTGCAGGCGGAAAGCCAGCTGCCCGAGCAGATCGACCAGGCGGTGATAGGCCGGCCGATCAACTTCCAGGGCCTCGGCGGCGACGAAGCCAACGCCCAGGCGCAGGGGATCCTTGAGCGGGCCGCACTTCGCGCCGGTTTCCGCGATGTGGTCTTCCAGTTTGAACCGGTGGCCGCCGGGCTGGATTTCGAAGCCACCCTCAGTGAAGAGAAGCGGGTGCTGGTCGTCGATATCGGCGGCGGGACCACCGACTGCTCCCTGCTGCTGATGGGCCCGCAGTGGCGGGAGCGCGCCGACCGCCAGCAGAGCCTGCTCGGCCACAGCGGCTGCCGCATCGGCGGTAACGACCTCGATATTGCCCTGGCCTTCAAATGCCTGATGCCCCTGCTCGGCATGGGTGGCGAAACGGAGAAAGGCACCGCGCTGCCGATCCTTCCGTGGTGGAACGCGGTGGCGATCAACGACGTCCCGGCGCAGAGCGACTTCTACAGCACCGCCAATGGCCGTCTGCTTAACGACCTGCTGCGCAGCGCCCGGGATGCCGATAAAGTGGCCCTGCTGCTGAAGGTCTGGCGTCAGCGCCTGAGCTATCGCCTGGTGCGCAGCGCCGAAGAGAGCAAAATCGCCCTCTCCAGCGCGGACAGCGTCGAGACCGCGCTGCCGTTTATTCAGGACGAGCTGGCCACCGCCATCGCCCGGCAGGGGCTGGAAGCGGCGCTGGATCAGCCGCTGAGCCGCATTATGGAACAGGTGCAGCTTGCCCTCGACAGCAGCCAGACCACCCCGGACGTGATCTATCTGACCGGCGGTAGCGCCCGCTCACCGCTGATCAAAAAGGCGCTGGCGGCCAAGCTCCCGGGTATTCCGCTGGCCGGTGGCGATGATTTTGGCTCAGTAACCGCCGGGCTGGCCCGCTGGGCGCAGGTGGTTTTCCGCTAGCCCTTGCCCGGCGCTGCCGCGCAGCAGGTCTGTCCTGATCGCGGCGCTGCAGATTACGCTGGAATATTCCTGGTCTCCCACGCAAAATGGCCTGTTCGTCCGGACAGGCCTGTCCACTTTCCTCCGCTTCCGGGGGCGTATTATCCATACCGTAGCCAGTCGTCTGCGGTCAGTAATCTTTGCATGCCGCAAGGGGGCGTGATTGAAAAGGGTGTCTGCGATCTTCGCAGCGGTCCGGCGTTGCCGGCCGCGGTTCCTGGCAGGCTGGCTGGTCAGCTGCGGATTGCTCTTGCTGCTGATCGCCCCGCAGGCGCAGTCGGCGCCCCGACAACTGGGAACAGATATCCCCGTCGAATGGTACGCGGACGACAGCGGCCAGATGACCATCGATCGCTTTGCCGACCTGCCCGTGGACCAGCTCGCCACCACCCGGCAAATCCCCTCCTTCGGCTATTCACGCAAAACCCTGTGGCTGCGCAGCGAGCTGCCGGGTGATTGGTTTGCCGGCGAGTCGCGCTGGCTGCAGATTGGTCCCTCTTTCGTCGACCACCTGACTCTCTATTACCGGCCACTGGGCAGCGACGCGCCGTGGACCGCGCGGACCTTTGGCGACCGTGACCTGGCCCGGGAGAGCGATCTCCACTATCGGGAAAGCGTGCTGATCCTCCCTCCGCCGCCCACCGCCGCCGGCTATGAGATGGTCTTTCGCCTGCAGAGCACCAGCACCCTGATCCTGCTGGCCTCCCTCTCTTCTCCGCAGGCCTATCTGCAGCGGGCCACCGCCGATACCGCCTTCTGGAGCTTCTATTTTGGCCTCGCGGCGGTCGCCACCGGCGTGGCGCTATGGCTGGCCCTGGCCCTGCGCCGGCGTCTGCTGTGGGGCATCTGCTTCTTCTCGCTCAATTATCCGCTGGTAGCCGCCCTGCACGGCTTCCCGGAGTGGTTCTTCGGCCGCGCCGCGCTGCCCTTCCAGGACTTTATGATCAGCAGCCTCTCCCTGTTCAGCTATGCCACCGCCCTGTGGCTGCACAGCGAGATATTTGATTTGAAGAAAAATATGCCGCGGCTTTACCGGCTGCTGATCGCCGCCGTGGCGCTCAACCTGCTGCTGCAGGTCAGCATTCCGCTGGGGTTTTACGGCCTCGCCATGCAGATTGAAGGGGTGATCTTTATCATTATCACTCCGGTGCTGCTGTTCACCTCCTGGTGGCTGTGGCGCAAAAAAGCTATCGACCGCAACACCCTCCTGCTGGGGCTCCTGCCGCCGTTCTATGTCGCCGCCGCGGTGCTGGTGCAGCTGTCGATCCACGGTATTATCCCGTTTCATATGGCGATCTATTCCCTCTGGCAGTATGCGCTGATCGTCCACATCATTACGGTGCTGATCATTGCCATCCTGCGGGTACGGGCTGAAAACCGCCAGCTGGAGCAGAAGCAGCGCCTGGCGCGCGAGCTGCAGATCGAGCGCGAGGCCAGCTTCCACCAGCGGCAGTTTATGGGCATGGTGGCGCATGAATTCCGCACCCCGCTGGCGGTGATCCAGGCCGCGCTGGAGAATCTCCGCCTCTCGGCGGCGTCGGACAGCCAGGAGGCGCGCTTCGATCGCATCGGCCGCGCCGCCACCCGTCTGGTGCAGCTCACCGATAACTGCCTCGCCGACGCCCGCCTCGCTTCCCACGATCTGCACGTCGACCGCCAGCAGACCGCCCTGCTGACGGTGATCACTATGGCGGCCTCGGTAGTGGCTATCTCCCATGACCATTACCTGAACATTCGCCATCACGGCGCGGTGGAAAGCCCGCAGCTACAGGCCGACGCCGGCCTGCTGTGCATCGCCATCGCCAACCTGCTGGATAACGCGGTCAAGTATTCGCCGCCGGGCGAAATCACCATCGATATTCACGCCGATGCCGGACAAACAGAGCTGCGCATTCGCGACTACGGTCCTGGCCTCCCCGCCGGGCAGGCGGAACTGATCTTTGAGCGCTATCGGCGCGGAGAACATACATCGCCAGTGCCGGGCGGCACCGGTCTCGGACTGTATGTTGCGCGCCAGATCGTGCAGGCTCATGATGGCAAACTGTGGCTGGCCGAGCATGGCCCGGACGGCTGCACCTTTATTCTCACCCTCCCCACGGTTGCTTAAGAGGAGAACGACGCATGGCTTTACGGCTGGCGATAATTGAAGATAACCCCGATCTGCTGGATGAACTGCTGGCCTGGCTGGGCTATCGCGGCTTCGAGGTCTGGGGGACGTGCAGCGCCGAAGCCTTCTGGCGGCAGCTGCACAGCCATCCGGTGGACATCGTGCTGATAGATATCGGTCTGCCCGGCGAGGATGGCTTCAGCGTGCTGAGCTACCTGCATGAGCTGGGCCACTACGGTCTGGTGGTGGTCAGCGCCCGCGGCCAGCAGCAGGATAAACTGCAGGCGCTGAGCCTCGGGGCGGATGCTTACCTGATCAAGCCGGTTAACTTCGCCCACCTCGCGGAGACCCTGACCGCCCTCGGCGCCCGCCTGCGGCAGGATCGCCCGGCGGCCTCCCCGCCGCCGGAGACGGCCAGCGCCGTCTCTCCCCCCGCCACCGGGCTGTGGCGTCTGCACGAAGATAAACTGATCTCACCCGACGCCCGGACGCTGGAGTTAACCCAGCAGGAATATCGCCTGGTGGAACTCTTAATGCGCAATCGCAACGAAGTGTGCAGCAAGCTGGATCTCCATGCCTGCCTGTTCGCCCATGAAAGCGAGCCTGACCTGCACCGCATCGACGTGGTGGTTAGCCGCCTGCGCCACAAGGCTCGCCAGCAGGGGATCCACCTGCCCGTACGCGCCATCTTTGGCAAGGGGCTGGCCTTTATCTCCTGATGGACGGGGCATGTCGGCGGCCGTGCTGGATATGAATGACTCGCAAGTGTTAATTTTTCTCATTTTCTGAGAGAAATGAGAGGAATGAGACTGACGATGACCTTAAGAACTTTCTTATAGTGCTACCACATAAGGATGATGACGTATGATTTTCAGCGGACAGAAAAACATATAACAAAACGTATTAGCCGTTCGCGGCAAATTATGACACCATGCAACACAACCAAGGTAAAAACGATGGCCATGCAAACGTGGTTAGTTTTATTGCTATGCATTTTTTTCTTCAGCATCTCTGTATACAGTTTTATTTCCTATCTGAAAGACAGGAAACGGGTAAAATTTACCTTTAACGATAAGCGTTCGACGCGTCGTAAATAATTCACTTTAGAATAATAAAAACATATTGCAGGTACTTTAATACAGTCAACACACCGCATACGCCCGGAGGATGTGTCACAGCATGGCGTTATGTTTTTGCGTAAGGAAATAACGCCATGAGAAACATTAATGTCACCATCAATACCCGTAACACCTTTGTCCGTGAATCGCTGGTCGCCATGGTCAATGACCTCACCCGGGGCGATCAGCGGGCACGCTTTTCCTGGCGGAATAATGACCTGTCAGGGGAAGACATCATCATTTGCGAAGTGATCCCCGGCGAAATCTACCTGTGCAATACGCTGATTAAAAACAGGAAAAAAGGCAGTTCGCTGATTATCCTCCACAGCTACGACCAGCTGCCGGAAGAGGATTTCATGATTAACTGCCTGAAAGGGGTCATTTTTGTCTCGCTCAAGACGGCCAGTATTCCGCAACTGCTGACGATTATTAAAAGCGAGCTCCAGCATTGTATGGCGCCTTCGGCCACCGACGACGCGGGCCGGGAGCTCAGCTGCGCCTGCTGCCCGCATCGCGTGCTGTCGCGCTCCCAGACCGCCGTGGTGCACGGTATTCTCGAAGGTCTCGATATGAGTAAAATCGCCGCCCTGCAGCGCGTCAGCCCCCGCACCGCCGCTTATCATAAGAATAAGATTATGGAAAAATACAGCCTGAATAATAACCACGACTTTTTCCAGTTTATGAATCTGTTACGTGAGCGCTGGTAGGCAAATAGCGTGCAGAAGAAAATAAGATTTTCACCTGGCTATATTGTCGGAAATCTGAAAATAGCCGCTGAATGCTAAAAAAGCGCCAGCGCTGCCAGACATAACGTTAAACTCTGACGCTTCCTCGGTATAAAGACGTTACCGCGCGCCTTTATATAAGAAAAAAGACTATTTACGAGGAAAACTGATACTTCGTCACATTGCCCCTGACGTGCCTGTCAGGGGTCTTTTTTTCCATGTGGAATGGCGCCCTCTGCGCGAGGGCGCGGCAGGATCAGGCTTCCACTTTCTCCGCTTCCCAGTCCGGCTGCGCTTCCTCGTCGGTGAGCAGACCTTCATTTTTCGACAGCATGGCGGTGGCGATGCCATTGCCCAGCACGTTGATGGCGGAGCGACCCATATCGAGGAAGTGGTCGATGCCCATCAGCAGCAGGATCCCGGCAACCGGAATATGGAAGCTGGGAATGGTGGCCGCCAGCACCACCAGCGCCGAGCGCGGCACCCCGGCGATGCCTTTTGAGGCCAGCATCAGGGTCAGCATCATGACCGTCATCTCGCTGAAGCTCAGCGACACGTTATAGGCCTGAGCGATAAACATCGCGGCGAAGGAGCAGTAAACCATCGAGCCGACGAGGTTAAATGAGTAACCAATCGGCAGGACGAACGAGACGATATTTCGCGAACAGCCAAACTTCACCAGCCGCTCGAGGGTCTTCGGATAGGCCGCTTCCGAGCTGCTGGTGGTAAAAGCCACCAGCACCGGATCTTTCAGCATGTTCAGCAGGCGGAAGACCTCTTTCTTGAGCACCATATAGCCGACGGCAATCAGCACCGCGCTGGTCAGCAGCACCGCCAGGTAATAACCGCCAATGAACGAAGCGTAGTTGAGCAAAATTCCCAGCCCCTGCGAGGCAATCACCGACGAGATGGCGGCGAAGATGGCCAGCGGCGCAACGTACATCACATAGCCCGTCACCTTCAGCATAATGTGCGACACCACGTTAAGAGCCGCCACCAGCGGCGCATTAAACTTCTCCCCCAGCGACGCGCCGGCGATGCCAAAGAACATCGAGAACACCACGATCTGCAGGATCTCGTTGTTGGCCATCGCCTCGGTGATGCTGGTGGGTATGGTATGCGACAGGAACCCTTTCAGGGTCATGCCGCTGACCGCCAGGCCGGTATCCACCGCCTCTTTCGGTACCGTCAGGTTTAGCCCGGCGCCCGGGTGCTGGAAGGTGACGATCACCAGCCCGACGAGAATGGACAATACCGACGAGGTGATAAACCACACCATCGCCTTACCGCCCACCCGGCCAATGGTCGCCGTCTCGCCGAGGCGCATAATACCGACCGTCAGGGTGCTGAACACCAACGGCGCGATGACCATTTTGATTAAGCGCAGAAACAGATCGGTCAGCAGCGTGATGTTGTCTGCCCATGCGGAGATGGTGGTCGGCGTCGCGTAGGCATGGATAGCCGCGCCGGAGAGGATCCCCATCAGCATAAAAATGACGATGAAGAGCGTGAGTTTGTTTGCGTTTGCCACAGCAATGACCCCTGATTATTCAACACGTTGATTTTTAAGTGCATATTTTATTATTATGGAAATGCACTGATTTATTCACCGCATAAATCTAATTAAAGCCCTTGCGGATACAACTATTTTTTACTTTTTTAAACTAAAAGTTGATATCACCCCGGAAATCGGCGGCGAGACCGCCCGCCATCG
Source organism: Klebsiella sp. GB_Kp056 (assembly GCF_040064755.1). Lineage (NCBI taxonomy): Bacteria > Pseudomonadati > Pseudomonadota > Gammaproteobacteria > Enterobacterales > Enterobacteriaceae > Klebsiella > Klebsiella sp. GB_Kp056. The sequence goes on from NZ_JBEAJA010000044.1 coordinate 36,320, forward strand.
CCGCCGTTATCCAGACATTTCTCAACCTTCTTTTCATAATTCCTCCATTTTTACGGCCCCTTCTCTCACTAAACTAGTATCATTCAGCGAAACGCTTCAGGATGAGACCGTAAACTAATGAAAGGCAGTAACATACGTCGTTGGGGCGCCGCGCTGGCGGTAGTGATTATCGCCGGGACCGCCTACTGGTTCTGGCACGATCGTGGAACGAGCGGCAGCGGGACGCCCGCCGCCGAGCAGGGTCCGCAGGGGCCGGGCGGCGCGCGCCATGGTCGCTTTGGCGGCGCGCTGGCGCCGGTGCAGGCCGCCACCGCGACCGAACAAGCGGTGCCGCGCTATCTTACCGGGCTGGGTACCGTGACGGCGGCCAATACCGTTACCGTCCGCAGCCGGGTCGACGGCCAGCTGCTGAGCCTTCACTTCCAGGAGGGGCAGCAGGTCAAAGCCGGCGATCTGCTGGCGCAGATCGACCCCAGCCAGTTTAAGGTGGCCCTCGCCCAGGCGCAGGGTCAGCTGGCGAAAGATAACGCCACCCTGGCCAACGCCCGCCGCGATCTGGCCCGTTACCAGCAGCTGGTGAAAACCAACCTCGTCTCCCGCCAGGAGCTCGACACCCAGCAGTCGCTGGTGGTGGAATCCGCCGGCACCGTGAAGGCCGATGAAGCGGCCGTCGCCAGCGCCCAGCTGCAGCTCGACTGGACGCGCATCACCGCGCCGATTGACGGCCGCGTCGGCTTAAAGCAGGTGGATATCGGCAACCAGATTTCCAGCGGGGATACCACCGGGATTGTGGTTCTCACCCAGACGCACCCGATCGACGTGGTCTTTACCCTGCCGGAAAGCACCATCGCCACGGTGGTGCAGGCGCAGAAAGCGGGCAAAGCGCTCAGCGTCGAAGCCTGGGACCGCACCAATAAGCAGAAAATCAGCGTCGGGGAGCTGCTGAGCCTCGACAACCAGATCGATGCGACCACCGGGACCATCAAGCTGAAGGCGCGGTTTAGCAATCTGGACGACGCCCTGTTCCCCAACCAGTTCGTTAACGCCCGCCTGCTGGTGGATACCCAGCAGAACGCGGTGGTGATCCCTGCCGCCGCCCTGCAGATGGGCAACGAAGGGCATTTTGTATGGGTGCTGAACGATGAGAATAAGGTCAGCAAACACAGCGTCACTCCGGGGATTCAGGACAGCCAGAAAGTGGTGATCAGCGCCGGGCTTTCCGCCGGGGATCGCGTGGTCACCGACGGGATTGACCGCCTGACCGAAGGGGCGAAAGTGGAAGTTGTCACCGCCAGCAGCGGCGAGCAGGCGCAGCCCGCCCCGCGCCAGAGCGGTAAACACGGAGCGCGTTCCTGATGCAGGTGTTACCCCCAGGCCGCACCGGCGGCCCGTCCCGGCTATTTATTATGCGTCCGGTGGCCACCACGCTGCTGATGGTGGCGATCCTGCTGGCCGGGATTATCGGCTACCGTTTTCTGCCGGTCTCCGCCCTGCCGGAGGTCGATTACCCGACCATCCAGGTGGTCACCCTCTATCCGGGCGCCAGCCCGGACGTGGTGACCTCCGCCATCACCGCCCCGCTGGAGCGCCAGTTCGGCCAGATGTCCGGCCTTAAGCAGATGTCCTCCCAAAGCTCCGGCGGCGCCTCGGTCGTCACGCTCCAGTTCCAGCTGACCCTGCCGCTGGACGTCGCCGAGCAGGAAGTGCAGGCGGCCATTAACGCCGCCACCAACCTGCTGCCGAGCGATCTGCCCAACCCGCCGGTCTACAGCAAGGTTAACCCGGCGGATCCGCCGATCATGACCCTCGCCGTCACCTCCTCGGCCATTCCGATGACCCAGGTGGAGGATATGGTGGAGACCCGGGTGGCGCAGAAGATTTCTCAGGTTTCCGGCGTCGGTCTGGTGACCCTCGCCGGCGGCCAGCGCCCGGCGGTGCGGGTCAAGCTGAACGCCCAGGCCATCGCCGCCCTCGGCCTGACCAGCGAAACCGTGCGCACCGCCATCACCAGCGCCAACGTCAACTCGGCGAAAGGCAGCCTCGACGGCCCGGCCCGCGCGGTGACGCTTTCCGCTAACGATCAGATGCAGTCCGCTGAGGATTACCGCCGGCTGATTATCGCTTATCAGAACGGGGCGCCGATCCGCCTTGGCGACGTCGCCAGCGTCGAACAAGGCGCAGAGAACAGCTGGCTGGGGGCGTGGGCCAACCAGCAGCGGGCCATCGTGATGAACGTCCAGCGTCAGCCGGGGGCCAACATTATTGACACCGCCGACAGCATTCGCCAGATGCTGCCGCAGCTCACCGAGAGCCTGCCAAAATCGGTGAAGGTGCAGGTTCTTTCCGACCGGACCACCAATATTCGCGCCTCGGTGCGCGACACGCAGTTTGAGCTGATGCTGGCCATCGCCCTGGTGGTGATGATCATCTATCTGTTCCTGCGCAACGTCCCGGCGACCATTATTCCCGGCGTCGCGGTGCCGCTGTCGCTGGTGGGCACCTTCGCGGTGATGGTGTTCCTCGACTTCTCCATCAACAACCTGACGCTGATGGCCCTGACCATCGCCACCGGCTTTGTGGTGGATGACGCCATCGTGGTGATCGAGAACATCTCGCGCTATATCGAAAAAGGCGAGAAACCGCTGGCCGCCGCGCTGAAAGGCGCAGGGGAAATTGGCTTCACCATTATCTCCCTCACCTTCTCGCTGATCGCGGTGCTGATCCCGCTGCTGTTTATGGGCGATATCGTCGGCCGCCTGTTCCGTGAATTCGCTGTAACCCTTGCCGTCGCTATTCTTATCTCGGCGGTGGTCTCCCTGACCCTGACGCCGATGATGTGTGCCCGCATGTTAAGCCACGAATCGCTGCGCAAGCAGAACCGCTTCTCGCGGGCCAGCGAGCGCTTCTTCGACCGGGTGATCGCCGTCTATGGCCGCTGGCTGAGCCGGGTGCTGAACCATCCGTGGCTGACGCTCGGCGTCGCCCTGAGCACCCTGGCGCTGTCGATCCTGCTGTGGATCTTTATTCCCAAAGGCTTCTTCCCGATTCAGGATAACGGCATTATCCAGGGCACCCTCCAGGCGCCGCAGTCGGTCTCCTTCGCCAGCATGGCCCAGCGCCAGCAGCAGGTTTCCGACATTATCCTCAAGGATCCGGCGGTGGAGAGCCTGACCTCGTTTGTCGGCGTCGACGGCACCAACCCGGCGCTGAACAGCGCCCGCCTGCAGATCAACCTCAAGCCGCTGGATGAACGCGACGACCGCGTTCAGACGGTGATTAGCCGTCTGCAGCAGGCGGTGGCCGGCGTCCCCGGCGTGGCGCTCTATCTGCAGCCGACCCAGGATCTGACCATCGACACCACGGTGAGCCGCACCCAGTACCAGTTCACACTGCAGGCGAACTCCCTCGAGGCGTTGAGCACCTGGGTGCCGCCGCTGCTCAGCCGCCTGCAGGCTCAGCCGCAGCTGGCCGACGTCAGCAGCGACTGGCAGGACAAAGGCCTGGCCGCCTACATCAAGGTGGACCGGGACAGCGCCAGCCGCCTCGGCATCTCGATGGCGGACGTCGATAACGCGCTGTACAACGCCTTCGGCCAGCGGCTGATCTCCACCATTTACACCCAGGCGAATCAGTATCGCGTGGTGCTTGAGCAGGATACCGAAGCGACGCCGGGCCTGGCGGCGCTGGATAATATCCGCCTGACCAGCAGCGACGGCGGCATTGTGCCGCTGACCGCCATCGCCACGGTGGAGCAGCGCTTTACCCCGCTGTCGGTGAACCACCTCGATCAGTTCCCGGTGACCACCATCTCGTTTAACGTGCCGGACAACTATTCGCTCGGCGAAGCGGTAGAGGCGATCCTCGCCGCCGAACAGTCGCTGGATTTCCCGACCGATATCCGCACCCAGTTCCAGGGCAGCTCGCTGGCCTTCCAGTCGGCGCTCGGCAGCACCGTCTGGCTGGTCGTGGCCGCGGTAGTGGCGATGTATATCGTGCTGGGGGTACTGTATGAGAGCTTTATCCATCCGATCACCATTCTCTCCACCCTGCCCACCGCCGGGGTCGGGGCGCTGCTGGCGCTGTGGCTGGCGGGCAGCGAGCTGGACGTGATCGCCATCATCGGCATTATTCTGCTGATCGGCATCGTGAAGAAGAACGCCATCATGATGATCGACTTCGCGCTGGCCGCCGAGCGCGAGCAGGGCATGCCGCCGCGGGAGGCGATCTATCAGGCCTGTCTGCTGCGTTTTCGCCCGATCCTGATGACCACCCTCGCCGCCCTGCTCGGCGCCCTGCCGCTGATGCTGAGCACCGGCGTCGGCGCCGAGCTGCGGCGTCCGCTGGGGATCGGCATGGTCGGCGGTCTGATGCTCAGCCAGGTGCTGACCCTGTTCACCACCCCGGTGATCTACCTGCTGTTCGACCGCCTGTCGCTGTATCTGAAGCGTCGCTTCCCGCGTCAGGAAGAGGAGGCGTAAGTGAAGTTTTTCGCCCTCTTCATTTACCGCCCGGTGGCGACGATCCTCATCTCGCTGGCCATCACCCTGTGCGGCATTCTCGGCTTCCGGCTGCTGCCGGTGGCCCCGCTGCCGCAGGTGGATTTCCCGGTGATCATGGTCAGCGCCTCGCTGCCGGGAGCCTCGCCGGAGACCATGGCTTCGTCGGTGGCCACCCCGCTGGAGCGCTCCCTGGGGCGGATTGCCGGGGTCAATGAGATGACCTCCTCCAGCTCGCTGGGCAGCACCCGCATCATTCTCGAGTTTAACTTCGACCGCGATATCAACGGCGCGGCGCGCGACGTCCAGGCGGCGATCAACGCCGCGCAAAGCCTGCTGCCGAGCGGGATGCCCAGCCGGCCGACCTACCGCAAAGCCAACCCGTCGGATGCGCCGATCATGATCCTGACGCTGACCTCGGACACCTACTCCCAGGGTGAGCTGTATGATTTCGCCTCCACCCAGCTGGCGCAGACCATCGCGCAGATCGACGGCGTCGGCGATGTCGACGTCGGCGGCAGCTCCCTGCCGGCGGTGCGCGTCGACCTCAACCCGCAGGCGCTGTTTAACCAGGGCGTGTCGCTGGACGCGGTGCGCACCGCCATCAGCGACGCTAACGTGCGCAAACCGCAGGGAGCGCTGGAGGACAGCGCCCACCGCTGGCAGGTGCAGACCAACGATGAGCTGAAGACCGCCGCCGACTATCAGCCGCTGATCGTCCACTACCAGAACGGCGCCGCGGTGCGGCTGGGGGATGTCGCCACCGTCTCGGATTCGGTGCAGGACGTGCGCAACGCCGGGATGACCAACGCCAAACCGGCGATCCTGCTGATGATCCGCAAACTGCCGGAAGCCAATATCATCCAGACGGTGGACAGCATCCGCGCCCGCCTGCCGGAGCTGCAGCAGACCATTCCGGCGGCCATCGATCTGCAGATCGCCCAGGACCGCTCGCCGACTATTCGCGCCTCGCTGGAGGAGGTGGAGCAGACGCTGGTGATCTCGGTGGCGCTGGTGATCCTGGTGGTCTTCCTCTTCCTGCGCTCCGGGCGCGCGACGCTGATCCCGGCGGTGGCGGTTCCGGTTTCCTTAATCGGTACCTTCGCCGCCATGTACCTGTGCGGCTTCAGCCTTAACAACCTGTCGCTGATGGCGCTGACCATTGCCACCGGCTTCGTGGTGGATGACGCCATCGTGGTGCTGGAGAATATCTCCCGCCATCTGGAGGCGGGGATGAAACCGCTGCAGGCGGCGCTGCAGGGGAGCCGCGAGGTCGGCTTTACCGTCCTGTCGATGAGCCTGTCGCTGGTGGCGGTGTTTTTGCCGCTGCTGCTGATGGGCGGCCTGCCCGGCCGCCTGCTGCGCGAGTTCGCCGTCACCCTGTCGGTGGCGATCGGCATCTCGCTGGCGGTCTCCCTCACCCTGACGCCGATGATGTGCGGCTGGCTGCTGAAAAGCGGCAAACCCCACCAGCCGACGCGCAACCGCGGCTTTGGCCGCCTGCTGGTGGCCATGCAGGGCGGCTATGGTAAGTCGTTAAAATGGGTGCTGAAGCACAGCCGCCTGACCGGCCTGGTGGTGCTGGGCACCATCGCCCTCAGCGTCTGGCTCTATATCTCGATCCCGAAAACCTTCTTCCCGGAGCAGGACACCGGGGTGCTGATGGGCGGCATTCAGGCCGACCAGAGCATCTCCTTCCAGGCGATGCGCGGCAAGCTGCAGGACTTTATGCAGATCATTCGCGAAGATCCGGCGGTGGATAACGTCACCGGGTTTACCGGCGGCTCGCGGGTCAACAGCGGGATGATGTTTATCACCCTCAAGCCGCGCGACCAGCGCCACGAGACGGCGCAGCAGGTGATCGACCGGCTGCGCAAAAAGCTGGCCAACGAGCCCGGGGCCAATCTGTTCCTGATGGCGGTGCAGGATATCCGCGTCGGCGGCCGGCAGTCGAACGCCAGCTATCAGTACACCCTGCTGTCCGATGACCTGTCGGCACTGCGCGAATGGGAGCCGAAGATCCGCAAAGCGCTGGCGGCGCTGCCTGAGCTGGCGGACGTCAACTCGGATCAGCAGGATAATGGCGCCGAAATGGACCTGGTCTATGACCGGGATACCATGTCGCGCCTTGGCATCAGCGTTCAGGACGCCAACAACCTGCTGAACAACGCCTTCGGCCAGCGGCAGATCTCCACCATCTACCAGCCGCTGAACCAGTATAAAGTGGTGATGCAGGTCGACCCGGCCTATACCCAGGACGTCAGCGCCCTGGATAAGATGTTTGTCATCAACAGCGAGGGCAAGCCGATCCCGCTGGCCTACTTCGCCAAATGGCAGCCGGCCAACGCCCCGCTGTCGGTGAACCACCAGGGGCTGTCGGCGGCGTCCACTATCTCCTTTAACCTGCCCACCGGCCGCTCGCTGTCAGAAGCCAGCGAGGCGATTAACCGCGCGATGACCCAGCTCGGGGTGCCGTCCACCGTACGCGGCTCCTTTGCCGGTACCGCTCAGGTGTTCCAGCAGACCATGAACGCGCAGGTGATCCTGATCCTCGCGGCCATCGCCACGGTCTATATCGTGCTGGGGATGCTCTACGAGAGCTATGTGCATCCGTTGACCATCCTTTCGACGCTGCCCTCCGCCGGGGTGGGCGCGCTGCTGGCGCTGGAGATTTTCGATGCCCCGTTCAGCCTCATCGCCCTTATCGGGATCATGTTATTAATTGGCATCGTGAAGAAAAACGCCATCATGATGGTTGATTTTGCCCTTGAGGCGCAGCGCACCGGCAACCTGACGCCGGAAGAGGCGATTTTCCAGGCCTGCCTGCTGCGTTTCCGGCCGATTATGATGACCACCCTCGCCGCGCTGTTCGGCGCCCTGCCGCTGGTGCTCTCCGGCGGCGACGGCTCCGAGCTGCGCCAGCCGCTGGGGATCACCATCGTCGGCGGTCTGGTGATGAGCCAGCTGTTAACGCTCTACACCACGCCGGTGGTCTATCTTTTCTTTGACCGTTTGCGGCTGCGTTTTTCGCGTCATTCCACTCAACCGGTAAGCGAATAAGATGACAGACCTCCCGGCCAGCGTGCGCTGGCAGCTATGGATAGTGGCGTTCGGCTTCTTTATGCAGTCGCTGGACACCACCATCGTCAACACCGCCCTCCCCTCGATGGCCAAAAGCCTCGGGGAGAGTCCGCTGCATATGCATATGATCATCGTCTCCTATGTCCTGACGGTGGCGGTGATGCTCCCGGCCAGCGGCTGGCTGGCCGACCGGGTCGGAGTGCGCAATATTTTCTTTACCGCCATCGTGCTGTTTACCGCCGGATCGCTGTTTTGCGCCCAGGCCAGCACCCTCGACCAGCTGGTGATGGCCCGGGTGCTGCAGGGTGTCGGCGGCGCAATGATGGTGCCGGTCGGCCGCCTGACGGTGATGAAGATCGTCCCGCGCGATCAGTACATGGCGGCGATGACCTTCGTTACCCTGCCGGGGCAGGTCGGCCCCCTGCTCGGCCCGGCGCTGGGCGGGGTGCTGGTTGAGTACGCTTCCTGGCACTGGATCTTCCTTATTAACATCCCGGTGGGGATCGTCGGGGCCATCGCCACCCTCTGCCTGATGCCCAACTACACCATGCAGACCCGGCGCTTCGATCTCGCCGGCTTTGTGCTGCTGGCGGCCGGGATGGCGACCCTGACTCTGGCCCTGGACGGCCAAAAAGGGCTCGGCATTTCCCCCGCCTGGCTGGCGGGACTGGTGGCCATCGGCCTCGCCGCCCTGCTGCTGTACCTGTGGCATGCCCGCGGTAACGCCCGGGCGCTGTTCAGCCTCAACCTGTTTCGCAACCGCACCTTCTCCCTTGGCCTCGGCGGCAGCTTCGCCGGGCGCATCGGCAGCGGCATGCTGCCGTTTATGACCCCGGTGTTTCTGCAGATCGGCCTCGGCTTTAGCCCCTTCCACGCCGGGCTGATGATGATCCCGATGGTGCTCGGCAGCATGGGGATGAAGCGGATCGTGGTCCAGGTGGTCAACCGCTTCGGCTATCGTCGGGTGCTGGTCGCCAGCACTCTGGGGCTGGCGGCGGTCAGCCTGCTGTTTATGTTTAGCGCCCTGGCGGGCTGGTATTATGTGCTGCCGCTGATCCTGTTTCTGCAGGGGATGATCAACGCCAGCCGCTTCTCCTCGATGAATACCCTGACCCTGAAAGATCTCCCCGACGATCTGGCCAGCAGCGGCAACAGTCTGCTGTCGATGGTGATGCAGTTGTCGATGAGTATTGGCGTGACCATCGCCGGGCTGCTGCTGGGGCTGTATGGCCAGCAGCATCTGAGCCTCGACGCCGCCGGCACCCATCAGGTCTTTCTCTATACCTATCTGAGCATGGCGGCGATCATCGCCCTGCCAGCGCTCATCTTTTCCCGGGTACCGGATGACGTCGGCAGTAATACCGTCATTCGTCGACGCAACAGGAGTGGATCGTGAAATTTTGGCGCCCGGGCATTACCGGCAAGCTGTTCCTCGCTATTTTCGCCACCTGCATCGTGCTGCTGATCAGCATGCACTGGGCGGTGCGCATCAGTTTCGAACGCGGGTTTATCGATTACATCAAGCGCGGCAATGAGCAGCGGTTAACCATGCTCAGCGACGCGCTGAGCGAGCAGTATGCCCAGCACGGCAGCTGGGCGTTTCTGCGCAACAACGACCGCTTTATCTTCCAGCTGCTGCGCACCTTCGAACGGGATAATGACGACCGCTCGCCGCCGGGGCACGCCATGAAGCCGGGGGCGATGGACGCGCCGGACGCCGGTCCGGACGGGCCGCCGCCGGATGGCCCCCCTGACGGCCCGCGCCCGAGGCCGGAAATGCCGCCCCACGGCTGGCGCACCATGTTCTGGGTGGTCGATCAGTCTGGCCGCGTGCTGGTGGGCCCCCGCGAGCGCGTGCCGGAGGACGGCAGCCAGCGCAGCATTTTGGTCAACGGCGTGGAGGTAGGCAGAGTGATCGCCTCGCCGGTGGAAAGGCTAACCCGCAATACCGACATTAACTTCGACCGGCAGCAGAAGCGCACCAGCTGGCTGATCGTTGCCCTTGCCACCCTGCTTGCCGCGCTGGCCACCTTCCCGCTGGCCCGCGGCCTGCTGGCGCCGGTGAAGCGGCTGGTGGAAGGCACCCATAAGCTGGCGGCGGGCGACTTTTCCACCCGCGTGACGGTGACCGGCGGCGATGAGCTCGGCCGCCTGGCGCAGGATTTTAACCAGCTCGCCAGCACCCTGGAGCGCAACCAGCAGATGCGTCGCGATCTGATGGCCGACATCTCCCATGAACTGCGTACCCCGCTGGCGGTGCTGCGCGGCGAACTGGAGGCGATTCAGGACGGGGTCCGGCGCTTCACTCCTGAGTCCATTCCCTCCCTGCAGGCCGAGGTCGCCACCCTCACCAAGCTGGTGGACGACCTTCACCAGCTGTCGATGTCCGATGAGGGCGCGCTGGCCTACCAGAAAACCTCGCTGGATATCATCACCCTGCTGGAGGTGGCCGCAGGCGCGTTTCGCGAGCGCTTCGCCGGCCGGCAGCTGAGCATTCAGGTGTCGCTCCCGGAGCAGGCGATGATCTTCGGCGACCGCGACCGCCTGATGCAGCTCTTCAACAATCTGCTGGAGAACAGCCTGCGCTATACCGACAGCGGCGGCAGCCTGCACATTACCGCCCGCCGCAGCGGACGGATGCTGGTGATCGACTTCGCCGACAGCGCCCCCGGGGTCAGCGACGAGCAGCTGGCCCGCCTGTGCGAACGCTTTTATCGGGCGGAAGGATCGCGCAACCGCGCCAGCGGCGGCTCCGGCCTCGGGCTGGCGATTTGCCTCAATATCGTAGCGACCCACGGCGGCACCCTGCGCGCCGACCATTCGCCTTTTGGCGGGGTTAGCATTAAAGTTGAGTTACCTCTGGAACATGATTTACCGAGAGACGTATGACTGAATTGCCTGTAGATGAAAACACCCCGCGCATTCTGATCGTGGAAGATGAACCCAAGCTCGGCCAGCTGCTGATTGATTATCTGCAGGCCGCCGGCTATGCCCCTACGCTGATTAACCATGGCGACAAGGTCCTGCCCTACGTTCGGCAGACCCCGCCGGATCTGATCCTGCTGGATCTGATGCTGCCCGGCACCGACGGCCTGACGCTATGCCGTGAAATCCGCCGCTTCTCCGACGTTCCGGTGGTGATGGTGACGGCGAAAATCGAAGAGATCGACCGCCTGCTGGGGCTGGAGATCGGCGCCGACGACTATATCTGCAAGCCCTACAGCCCGCGGGAAGTGGTCGCCCGGGTGAAAACCATTCTCCGCCGCTGCAAGCCGCAGCGCGACCTGCAGGCGCTGGACGCCCAGAGCCCGCTGATTGTCGACGAGGGGCGTTTTCAGGCCTCATGGCGCGACAAGCTGCTGGACCTCACCCCCGCCGAGTTCCGGCTGCTGAAAACCCTCTCCCAGGAGCCGGGGAAGGTCTTCTCCCGCGAACAGTTGCTCAACCATCTGTATGACGACTATCGGGTAGTGACCGACCGCACCATCGACAGCCACATCAAGAACCTGCGGCGCAAACTGGAGGCGCTGGACGCCGAACAGTCGTTTATCCGCGCCGTATACGGGGTTGGCTACCGCTGGGAAGCGGACGCCTGCCGGCTGGCGTAGTTAGCCTTTTCCCGGCTCGCGCTGCGCTTAGCCGGGCTACACGTTCACCGCCGTCTGCAATCCGTAGCCCGGGTAAGGCGTTTACGCCGCAACCCGGGGGAATTCCATAGAGCCTATCCCACCAGGCGTTATTAGTGCTGTCAGTATGAGCACTGCCCAGGTTCAAAATGGCAAACAAATTAGCCATGCTGAAAGATACCCATCTGATATTTACTCCCCTTCGCCGCGGCGCTACAATGCCCGCCCTTAATGTGGGGACACTCCCCCAACTCGCCGCACCGGGTGCGGCGAATCTGACCTGTCATCAGAACGAGAACACCATGTTTAAACCAGAACTCCTTTCCCCGGCGGGAACGCTGAAGAATATGCGTTACGCTTTCGCCTATGGCGCCGATGCCGTTTATGCCGGCCAGCCGCGCTACTCGCTGCGCGTGCGTAACAACGAATTCAATCACGAAAATCTGCAGCTCGGCATCAATGAAGCCCACGCGCTGGGTAAAAAATTCTATGTGGTGGTCAACATCGCCCCGCATAACGCCAAGCTGAAAACGTTTATTCGCGATCTGAAGCCGGTGGTGGAGATGGGTCCGGACGCGCTGATCATGTCCGATCCGGGTTTAATCATGCTGGTGCGGGAAAACTTTCCGGCTATGCCGATCCATCTTTCGGTGCAGGCCAACGCCGTCAACTGGGCGACGGTCAAATTCTGGCAGCAGATGGGGCTGACCCGCGTGATCCTGTCGCGTGAACTGTCGCTGGATGAAATCGAAGAAATTCGCCGCCAGGTGCCGGAGATGGAAATTGAGATTTTCGTCCACGGCGCGCTGTGCATGGCCTACTCCGGCCGCTGCCTGCTCTCCGGGTATATCAACAAGCGCGACCCGAACCAGGGCACCTGCACCAACGCCTGCCGCTGGGAATATAACGTGGCGGAAGGCAAAGAGGACGACGTCGGCAACATCGTCCACAAATATGAGCCGATCCCGGTGCAGACCGTGGAGCCAACCCTCGGCATCGGCGCGCCGACCGATAAAGTCTTTATGATCGAGGAAGCCAAACGCCCGGGCGAGTACATGACCGCCTTCGAGGACGAGCACGGCACCTACATCATGAACTCGAAAGATCTGCGGGCTATCGCCCACGTTGAGCGTCTGACCCAGATGGGCGTTCACTCGCTGAAGATCGAAGGCCGCACTAAATCCTTCTATTACTGCGCGCGCACCGCTCAGGTTTACCGCAAGGCGATCGACGACGCTGCCGCCGGCAAACCGTTCGATACCAGCCTGCTGGAAACGCTGGAAGGGCTGGCCCATCGCGGGTACACCGAAGGCTTCCTGCGCCGCCATACCCATGACGATTATCAGAACTACGAGTACGGCTACTCCCTCTCCGAGCGCCAGCAGTTTGTCGGCGAATTTACCGGGGAGCGTAACGGCCCGTTGGCGGCAGTGGCGGTCAAAAATAAATTCAGCGTTGGCGACAGTCTGGAACTGATGACCCCGCAGGGTAACGTCAACTTCACCCTCGAGCAGATGGAAAATGGCAAAGGCGAAGCCATGCCGGTGGCCCCGGGCGACGGCTATACCGTATGGTTGCCTGTGCCGGATGACCTGCCCCTGCAGTATGCGCTGCTGATGCGCAACTTTACTGGTCAGACAACCAGAAATCCGCACGGTAACTAGTTAATTTGCGTTATTTTTTCACGATGTAAGGATATTAGAATCGGATCACATACCGTTTCGATCGAAACAGGTATCATCCATTTCGCTGAAAAACATAACCCATAAATGCTAGTTGTACCAGGAACCACCTCCTTAGCCTGCGTAATCTCCCTTACGCGGGCTTATTTTTTTGTCTCTCCTCCGGCCTTCGCTGGCGTCATGCGGTACACTTTATGCAACATTGAGCAATAAAGGTTCCCTTGATGATGTCTACGTTTACTGCCAGCTTACTGATCCTTAACGGCAAAGGTGCCAATGAACCGCAGCTACGCGAGGCGGTTAACCTGTTGCGTGACGAAGGGATCGATATTCACGTCCGCGTCACCTGGGAAAAGGGCGATGCCGTACGGTTTATCGATGAAGCCCTGCAGCTGAACGTTGAAACGGTGATCGCCGGCGGCGGCGACGGCACCATTAATGAAGTGGCGACGGCGCTGGTGGAGCGCGGCAGCAGGATAGCGCTGGGGATTTTACCGCTGGGCACGGCCAACGACTTCGCCACCAGCGTCGGTATTCCGCAGGATCTGGCCAGCGCCCTGAAGCTGGCGATCGTCGGCCGCGATGTGCCGATAGATATCGCCCGGGTTAATGATAAGACCGGCTTTATTAATATGGCGACCGGCGGGTTCGGCACCCGGATCACCACCGAAACGCCGGAAAAGCTCAAAGCCGCGCTCGGCGGTGTCTCTTATTTAATCCACGGCCTGATGCGCATGGATACCCTGAAGCCGGACCGCTGCGAGATCCGCGGGGAGAACTTTCACTGGCAGGGCGATGCGCTGGTCATCGGCATCGGCAACGGCCGCCAGGCGGGCGGCGGCCAGCAGCTGTGTCCGGAGGCGTTGATTAACGATGGCCTGCTGCATCTGCGCATTTTCACCGGCGAAGAGCTGATCCCTGCCCTCTTCAGCACCCTGGCGAATCCGGAAAACTCGCCGAATATTGTCGACGGCGTCTCCTCGTGGTTTGAGATCACCGCCCCTCATGAGATGACGTTTAACCTCGACGGCGAGCCGCTGACCGGCAAAACTTTCCGCATGGAGCTGTTACCGGCGGCCCTGCGCTGCCGGCTGCCGCCCGACTGCCCGCTGTTGCGCTGAGGCGGACAGGCGCCCATCGCCCGGCGGCGCTGCGCTTGCCGGGCCTGCGGTCCGCAGATCTCATGCAGCACGGACAAGCGCCGCGCCATCCGGTAAGTCAATGTAGGCCGGGTCAGCCGGGTGGGTCAGGCGTCAGCCGCCACCCGGCAAAACACCGGTTCGGCACAGCTCCCCTGCCTCCGAGGGTGTTAAAGCTATAAATGGGGCGTGAGCGCAGAGAAGAGATTAACCGACCAGCTACATCCCGGGAATGTCTGCGCCCACAAATGGTTGACTTAAACCGCCGCCTCTGGCTCGGCGGTGAGGGCTTCCAGCAGTTCAGGCAGCGCCCGGTAACGGCCCACGGCGGCCTGAAAACGCGCGTGCTGGCTATCTTCGGCAATCACCACCGTAGGAATACCCGCGGCCTGAGCCGCGCAAAAGCCGCTGAAGCTGTCTTCGATCACCAGGCACCGGCTGGCGTCGAGATTAAGCTTATCCAACGTCGTCAGATACACCGCCGGATGCGGTTTGCCCTGCGCTTCATCATCCGCGCTGGAGATCACGTCAAAAAAGTGCCACAGCGAGAGCTTGTTCAGCACGGCGGTGATAACCTGGCGGGACGAGGAGGTGGCGAGGGCAATTTTATAACCGGCATGGCGAAAATAGCGTAACGCCTCATGCACCCCGCGCATCGGCTCGCCTTCGGCGGCGATCAGTCCGGTAATGCGCTGCAATATGGCGTCTTCCAGCAGCGACGGGGCAACATTAAGCTGAAAATAGCGGCACCAGGTGCCGGCGATCTCATCGAGGCGCTTGCCTTTGGTCAGGGTTTCGCACTCCTCGACGCTCGCCGTTGCCCCCCACTGCGCGAGGGCCTCGATTTGCGCCTGCCGCCACAGGCTTTCGGAATCAATAATCACGCCATCCATGTCAAAAATCACTGCCTGAATACTCATCATTCACTTCATTAAGGCTGGCATGCCTGGCATGCCAGCCGCATCACCTTAAGAGAACTCCACCTGCTCGCTGGCCGGCGCTTCCTTGTGGGAAAATCCCGGCTGCTCGACGCGGATAAACGCACAGAGGAAAAAGGCCACCACGTACAATGCGGTATAGGCGATGACGACCCCAATGGTGCTGAAGAACGGCAGCAGCACCACGGCGATCGCCGGGGCGAGAAAGTTCGACATCCCCGCCGACAGGTTATACACCGAAATCGCCGCGCCTTTGTGCTTCGGCTCCAGCGCCGGGAACACGGCGGCCAGCGGCACGAAGGCGGCGACAAAGATCCCCAGGGCGATGGCCGGGATCAGCGCCATCGCAAAGCTGTGGCCAAAGTGCTGAGGGATGTAGTAAAACGCCAGGCTGGAGAGCGCCATCCCGATGCAGCCGAACCAGCGCACCACCTTCATCCAGCCCAGTTTTTCGCCCAGAATGCCCCACAGCACGTTAGAGAAAATGGTGGTGAAGAAGAAGACCGCCCACACCTGGAGCCATTCCGAGGTGCTAAAGCCCAGCTCATCGACGAACATCATCGGCATAATCACCGCAAAGCCGAACAGCGAGAGGGTATTGATGATCCTGACCATGCTCGACAGCAGAATATTGCGGTTGGTATAGAGTAGCGTCGCGGCGCGGCCCAGCTCGGCAAACTTCTCGCGGGTGGTCAGGTTCTGCATATGCTGCGGCGTTTTAATATGGCGCAGGGAAGCCAGAGCAATCACGCCCCCGGTAACGCAGAAGGCCAGCGCCAGCCACAGGGTGCCCATTTCGCCAATGTGCGGAATGGTGAAACTCGGAATATAGCTGCCGAAGACGCCGATGCCGATGGAATAGACCGCCCAGAACCAGCCGATGGCCGAGCTGGCGTTGTCGCTTTTGACGTTATGGACAATCGCCACGATAAACGAGTAGAGGAATAGCGGATACGCGAAGCCGCGAATGCCGTAGAAAACCAGGATCAGCGCATAGTTGGCGTGACCGAGACCGAAAACGAGGAACAGCACGTGGAATACGCACCACAGCACGAAGCCAATCATCATGGTTTTCAGCGGCGTAATAATTTCCGCCACCACGCCGGAGATCCATGCCGACAGCGCGGCGGCCAGGCCGTAGAGGGTAAAGGCAAAGGAGGCCTCCGCCGGGGAGAATCCGAGCGCTTTGATATAGTGCGAGAGAAAGGCTAATTCAAAACCGTCGCCGGTCATAAATACGGCAATGGCGATGTATCCCCAGAGCAGGTTCAGGGGTAAACCGAGCCACTGTTTATTATTGATAGACATAATGACCTCGTTTTCAGGGTACAGGAGGCCGCTCCGGTCAGTTCACCGGAGCGGTTATGTTGATAAAAATTAATGCTGCCGATAATGCAGATCGTTTAAATACAGGGCCTTAAACTGCGCGTAGCGTTGCATCAGGATGTGGTGGCGAACGGGATCCGCACGCCAGGTCTGCCAGACTTCCGGTTTTTCACATACCGCGGCAACCGGTTTGCCCGCCGCCAGGCAGGCCAGCCGCGCCGCGCCCAGCGCGCCGCCGGTCTCTCCGCCTTTGTGGGTCACCACCGGCATAGCGAGAATATCGGCCAGCAGCTGGGCCCAGAACGGACTGCGGGCGCCCCCGCCCACCAGCGAGCACTGCGCGATCGGCGTCCCGCTCTCTTTCAATACCTGCAGGCCGTCGTTGATGCCAAAGCTCACCCCCTCCAGCACCGCGTAGCCGAGCTGGGCGCGCAGGCTGGAGTGGGTCATACCCCAGAAGATGCCGCGAGCGTCAGGATCGTTATGCGGGGTACGTTCCCCGGAGAGATAGGGCAGGAAGAATGGCGCGTTGGCTTTCTCCTCCTCGCTTAGCTCGGCAATCTCCGCCAGCAGCGCCACCTCCGTGGTGCCGGTCAGGCGGCAGAACCACTGCAAACAGCTGGCGGCGCTGAGCATCACGCTCATCTGATGCCACAGGTTCGGCAGAACGTGACAAAACGCATGGACCGCCGACTGCGGCGCCGGACGATAGGCGTCGGTCACCACAAACAGCACCCCTGAGGTGCCGAGCGAAATAAACGCGTCCCCCGGCGAGACCGCGCCGACGCCAATGGCGCTGACCGCGTTATCGCCGCCGCCCCCGGCCACCACCACCGAGGCGTTCAGCCCCCAGCGTTCGGCCACCTGCGGGTCAAGGGTGGCGGAAACCTCGCAGCCTTCCACCAGCGTCGGCATCTGGCTGCGCGACAGACCGCACTTGTCCAGCAGCGCATCGGACCAGTCGCGCTTCGCCACGTCCAGCCACAGCGTCCCGGCGGCGTCCGACATATCGGAGACTTTCTTCCCGGTCATCCGGTAGCGCAGATAATCCTTCGGCAGCAGCACCGTGGCGGTGCGCTGAAAGTTTTGCGGCTCGTGACGACGCACCCACAGCAGCTTCGGCGCGGTAAAGCCCGGCATCGCCAGGTTGCCCGCCACCTGATGCAACTCCGGCGCCATCTCCTCCAGCTCCGCGCACTCTGCGGCGCAGCGGGTGTCGTTCCACAGAATGGCCGGACGGATCGTCTCCCCCTTTTCATCCAGCAACACCGCGCCGTGCATCTGTCCGGAGAGGCCAATCGCCTTGACGGCCGGCCAGTGCTGGGCGCATTTTTCCCGCAGCGTGGCCATCAGATACTCCGTCGCCTCCCACCATAACTCCGGTGATTGTTCTGACCAGTGCGGATGAGGCCGCTGAATGCTCAGCGGCGCGCTATGGCTGGCGATAACCTGATTGTTCTCATCAATGACCAGCGCTTTGACTTCCGATGTGCCAAGATCGATACCCAGATACATAGCCACCTCTTATTTAATCAGCGTGTAAACGGCGGCGACTTTCTCGCGCATCAGCGCCAGGAAATCCGCGTTGTCGGCCAGGTCACCAAACAGGGCTTTATCACGGGCGAAGACAGCCAGCGGATCCTGAGCCTCATACATCTCATGCACCGCCTGCTCATCCAGGATGCCATCCTGGTACTGATACGGCAGGGTTCCCTTATGCCACTGCTCCATAAAGACGAAGAACAGCGCCGGCAGCATGGCGGTCGCTTCCGGGCGGACGCCGCGCTGATAGCACTCCTGCAGGGTTGGGGCGATCATCGCCGGAATTTTCGAGAAGCCGTCGGCGGCGACGCGCTGGTTGGTGTCCTGGATATGCGGGTTGGTAAAGCGCTTGAGCACCACATCGCGGTAGGTCGGCAAATCAATACCGTTATCGCCCAGGCATGGGATCACATCTTCCGTGACGTAGCGGTCGGCAATGGCGTAGATAACATCGGTGAGCGTGCTTTCGTGAATATACTGCTGGCCGATTAAGGTCCCCGCCCACGCAATGCAGCTGTGGGACGCGTTCAGGATGCGGATTTTCGCCTCTTCATACGGGATAACCGACTCGACCATCTCCACGCCGACCGCTTCCAGGTTCGGGCGGGCATCGCGGAAGTTGTTCTCTACCACCCACTGGATAAAGGTCTCGCCCATGACCGGCGCCTTATCGTCAAAGCCGGTTTGCGCTTTGATACGGGCCGGCAGATCGGCCGCCGGACGCGGGGTGATGCGGTCCACCATGGTGTTCGGACAGGTGGTATTGGCCGCCATCCAGTCAATCACCGCCTGTTTGCCGGTGAGTTGCAGGAACTCCACCATCCCGTCGTGGAAGCGCTCGCCGTTATGACGCACGTTGTCGCAGTTGAGCAGGGTCAGCGGCCCGGCGTTGTCCGCCATGCGCTTTTCCAGAATTCGCGCGAGGGTGCCGTAAACAGTTTTGCATTCGCCTTTCAGGTCAGCCTGCAGGTCGGGGTTGCTGGTTTCCAGCTGATGGCGGGTATTCAGGTAGTACCCCCCTTCCGTCACGGTAAAGGCGATAACTTTGGTTTGCGGGTTGGCCCCTTCGTTAATCAGCGGCTGCATCCCGGCCTGCCACGGCAGCAGTTTCTGAATTGAGGTGATCTCTTCATATTCACGCGCCCCTTCCGGGCTGACGGTCTCCAGGACGTAACGTCCGCCCTGCGCCGCCAGCGCCTGCACCACCTGCTCGGCGTCGTTGCGAATATTGCCCGCCGCGATGCGCCAGCGCTTATCGCCGGAAGCGATCAGACGATGCAGATACCACGCCTGATGCGCGCGATGAAAAGAACCCAGACCGATATGAAGCCATGTGAATTGATTGTTCATGTTCTGCTCTCCTTGAGTGGATGGCGCCACTGTAATTGATCATTTGACCAAAATAAGAGCTACGGATCACAAAAGAGCAATTACCCAATTAAATTACAAATGACCAGCAAAGAGCAAAAGCTTGCCAGTTATGGCAACCACGGCGAGAATGCGGATATTCGCCGGGCCAATTGCGTGCCCTGGCCAGCAACTTAGGGCGGGAAACCATGAGTAAAGAAGACGATATCCGGTTAGATCAGAAGGTGCGTGCCGCATGGATGTACTACATCGCCGGCCAGAATCAGAGCGAGATCGCCAGCCAGTTGGGCACCTCCAGACCGGTGGTGCAACGGCTGATCGCCGCCGCGAAAGAAGAAGGGATTGTGTCGATTAATCTGCACCATCCGGTGGCGAACTGCCTCGATTATGCGCAGTTGTTGCAGGAAAAGTACCGGCTTATCGAATGCAATGTGGTCCCCGCCTTTAGCGAAGAGAGTACCCTCGACAGCGTATCGTTTGGCTGCTATCAGCTGATGGCTCGCTATCTGCAGGATGATAAAGAGAAAATCATCGGCCTGGGCTCGGGCCTGACCCTGAAAAAAGCGCTGCAGCGCATCGATTTCGACAGCCTGAATACCCGCTGCGTGGCGCTGATCAGCGCCATGGACGCCGACGGGCAGTGCAACTATTACGATGACGTGCCCCTGCTGCTCACCCGCAAAATTAAGGCCAAGTACTATCAGTGGCCTGCGCCGCGCTACGCGCAGACCGCGGATGAGTATGAGATGTGGTGCACCAATCGCTTATTTCGCAGCGTCTCTGGCGTCGCCCGGGAGGCGGACGTCATTTTTGTCGGCATTGGTCCGCTGGGCACGCAAAGTCCCATCTTTAAAGACGGCTTTATCAATCAGGCGCAGATGGATGATCTGACCGCCCGCGGCGGCATCGGGGAGATCCTCGGGCGGTTTATCGATGCAGAAGGCGAGGTGGTAGACAGCGAGATCAACCGCATGATCACCAGCTATGATATCCGCCAGAACCACTGCCCGCGGATTGCCGCGGCCTGTGGAGAATACAAACGACCGGCGATCCTGGCCGCCCTTAAAGGCGGCTGGATCAACGGTCTGGTGACCGATGAACATACCGCGCGCTGGCTGCTGACGCGCTAACGGCAATCAGCAGACGGCGACTCAGCTACTGCTCATCAATCGCGGCGGAATTTCAATCCGCTGCTGGCTGGCTTCGCCGGCGTCAATAATCGAAAAAACAGCGTTCAGCATCGCCGGTACGTCCTGCTGCACCATGTCGATATCGTGCCCCAGCAGATAGACAAACGGATCCCAGTCGAAGCAGCCCATCGGCGGCTGCTCGCTGCCGGTCAGCCCCACCTGCGACAGCCAGCGCACAACCCCTTCGAGGGATATCGTCGAGTTAACAAATATCCCCTGCAATAGCGTCTTCGCGCTGCCAAACCGCTCCTGCAGGCAGGCCTCAACGTGACCTTTCGAATAGCCGGGAGCCAGAATATTCGCCTGCGGCACGCGCAGCCCCTGCTCGTGATGCGCATCGTGAAAGCCCCGTAAGCGCTCGCTGGTGTTATGGTCGTTGCTGCGCCCGCCGATGAAGGTCAGCGGCGCCAGCTCTCCCCGACGGCGGGCGCTATTAGCGAGGATCTTGTGGGTCAGCGCTTTCGCGCCGCCGTAGTTATCTGAAATCACCGACGGAGAGAGAGACCCCGGCAGGTCGAGATTGATCGTGGGCACGCCCGCCTGCTGGCACAGCGCGGAAATTTTATCCGGATTGGTCGCCCCGGTCGCGATCACCCAGTCAACCTGCCAGGAGAGCATCGCTTTTACCGCTTCGAGCTCCAGATCCGGGCTTCGGCGCGTACAGGTGATAATCGGCAGCAGGCCACGCTCGCGGGCCATCTCCTCAAAGCGTTCGGCGACAGAGCCGAAGTAGCGGTTATCGTATTTGGGGATAATCATGCCAATGACGTGTGATTTTTTACTGCGCAGCATGCTGGCCTGGCGGTTAATCGCATAGCCCTGCTCCTCAGCAATCCGTGTCACCTTTTCGGCAAGCTTTGCGCTGATGCGGCGTTTTTTCCAGTTGCCGTTGAGGATTGCGCTCACCGCGCTCGCCGAAACGCCGGAAAGCTCCGCCAGGTCGTAAATCGTTATCTTCTTCATTTTTCCAACTTGCGTCACAAAATCATGTCGCTGTTAATTCCCCCACTTGCTCAATCGATGAAGCGAGAGCAACATAGCTTCATCGATTGAGCATCCATTTCACGCCAGGAAGTACGCGCGCATACCGCCTTAACATGCCAGCAAGCCTGAATAATGATGCTGATATTCAATAGGTTACCATGTTTTTGTCCATCACCTCGAACGCGATGCCCTCGGGTTCGATAGTTTCAACCAGATACGGCAAAGGATTATAAAATGAACCACTCTGTCTCCTCTATGAATACTTCCCTCAGCGGTAAAGTCGCCGCGATCACCGGCGCGGCGTCCGGTATCGGCCTCGAGTGCGCGAGGACCCTGCTGGGAGCTGGCGCAAAAGTGGTGCTTATCGACCGCGAAGGCGAAAAGCTCAACAAACTGGTCGCCGAACTAGGCGAAAACGCCTTCGCTCTGCAGGTGGATCTGATGCAGGCGGACCAGGTCGATAACCTTCTGCAGGGCATTTTGCAGCTCACCGGGCGTCTCGATATCTTCCACGCCAACGCCGGGGCCTATATCGGCGGGCCGGTGGCCGAGGGCGACCCGGACGTCTGGGACCGCGTGCTGCACCTCAACATCAACGCCGCCTTCCGCTGCGTGCGCAGCGTCCTGCCGCATCTGATCGCGCAAAAATCCGGGGATATTATTTTCACCAGCTCCATCGCGGGCGTGGTGCCGGTGATCTGGGAGCCTGTCTATACCGCGTCGAAATTCGCCGTGCAGGCGTTTGTACATACGACTCGTCGCCAGGTGGCGCAGTATGGCGTGCGCGTCGGCGCCGTACTACCGGGCCCGGTGGTGACCGCTCTGCTGGACGACTGGCCAAAAGCCAAAATGGATGAAGCGCTGGCCAACGGCAGTTTGATGCAGCCGATTGAAGTGGCGGAGTCAGTGCTGTTTATGGTGACGCGTTCGAAAAACGTCACCGTACGCGACATTGTGATCCTGCCGAACAGCGTGGATCTCTGATCCGTAACCAGCCTGTGAGAGGATGTGATGCAAAACGATACGCAAAACATTATTGGTGTGGATGTGGGTTCGGGCAGTGTGCGCGCCGGGGTATTCAATCTGCGGGGCGAGCTTCTCGCCCACGCGACCCGGGAAATTACCCTCTTTCGCAGCGCCGGAAACAGGGTGGAGCAGTCGAGCCGTGAGATCTGGCAGGCGGTGTGCTACTGCATTAAAACCGCCGTGGCCAGCGCCGGCGTCCCGCCGTCATCGATCGCCGGGATCGGCTTCGATGCCACCTGTTCGCTGGTGGTGATTGGCGATAACGACGCGCCGCTGGCGGTCGGGCCTTCCGACGATCCGGACCGCAATATTATCGTCTGGATGGATCATCGCGCCACCGGGCAGGCGGAAAAGATCAACGCGACGGGCCACCCGGTGCTGCAGTACGTTGGCGGCAAAATTTCGCCGGAGATGGAAACGCCGAAAATTCTGTGGTTGAAGGAGAATCGCCCGCACATCTATCAGCAGGCGCGCCACTTCTTCGACCTCGCTGATTACCTTACCTGGCGCTCAACCGGCGATGAAGCCCGCTCGGTCTGCACAGTGACCTGTAAATGGACCTACCTGGCGCATGAACAACGCTGGGATGCCGGCTACTTCCGCCAGATTGGCCTCGAAGAGCTGGCGGATGAAGATTTTGTCCGCATCGGCCAACGGATTGTCGAACCTGGAACCCCCTGCGGCGACGGTCTTTGCGCCACGGCGGCAGAGGAGATGGGACTGCCGATCGGTACGCCGGTGGCGGTGGGGATGATTGACGCC
Source organism: Klebsiella sp. GB_Kp056 (assembly GCF_040064755.1). Classification (NCBI taxonomy): domain Bacteria; kingdom Pseudomonadati; phylum Pseudomonadota; class Gammaproteobacteria; order Enterobacterales; family Enterobacteriaceae; genus Klebsiella; species Klebsiella sp. GB_Kp056. The sequence goes on from NZ_JBEAJA010000044.1 coordinate 59,480, forward strand.
CACGCGGGCGGCATCGGCACCGTCGGGGTACTTAACGGCGCGGTCAACAATATGGCCTACGTCTTCGGCACCTCCTCCTGCACCATGACCACCACTGAGGAAGCGGTGTTCGTCCCCGGCGTCTGGGGCCCATACTATTCGGCGATGGTGCCTGGCTACTGGCTGATTGAAGGCGGACAAAGCGCCGCTGGCGCGGCTATCGACCAGTTGCTGAGCTTCCATCCGGCGGCGGCGGCGGCTCGCGAGCAGGCGAAAGCGGCGGGCATCCCTCTGCCGGTCTGGCTGGCGGATCGCGTACTGGCGCAGACGGCTTCGCCTTCTGAGGCGGTAACGCTGGCCGCCGGTCTGCACGTGGTGCCCGAATTTCTCGGTAACCGCGCGCCGCTTGCCGACCCACACGCGAAAGCGCTGATTGCCGGGCTGGGAATGGAGCGGGACCTGGATAACCTGACCGCGCTGTACGTTGCCGGATTATGCGGGATTGGCTATGGCCTGCGACAGATCCTCGACGCCCAGCGCGCCTGCGGGATTGAGAGTGAAAATATCGTCATCAGCGGCGGGGCCGGACAGCATCCGCTGGTGCGTCAGCTGCTGGCCGACGCCTGCGGCGTTAGCGTCGTGAGCACCGTCAGCAGCGAGCCGGTGCTGTTAGGCTCCGCCATCCTCGGCGCGGTGGCGGGCAGAGTCGCGGCTTCGCTGCCGGAGGCCATGAAGCAATTCACTCAGGTGGATGCCACCTATCACAGCGAGACTGCGTTTAGCTCGTTACATCAGCGCAGATATGAGGCCTATAAGGCGCTACAACAGGCCGGCAGGCTGATTCGCGAATAACATCCCTCTTTTTTTAATAACAATAATGCTCCGCTGCTGTGCAGCGGAGACACTCATCTGCACTCTGAAATCGAGGTCAACATGTCCGTAAATAACAAACAGTGGTATGGTCTACCGCTCAACCTCATCTGGGGATATGTCGCCATCGCCGTATTTATGACCGGCGACGGCTTTGAGCTGGCTTTTCTGTCGCACTACATCAAAACACTCGGATTTACCCCGGCGCAGGCTTCCTTTGCCTTTACGCTTTACGGTCTGGCCGCCGCCCTGTCGGCGTGGATTTCCGGCGTGGTGGCGGAAATCATCACCCCGCGCAAGGCCATGATGATCGGCTTCGTGCTGTGGTGTGTATTCCACGTGCTGTTCCTCGTCTTCGGCCTCGGTCGCGCCAACTATGCGCTGATCCTGCTGTTTTATGGCATTCGCGGCCTGGCCTACCCGCTGTTCCTCTACTCATTTATCGTCGCCATTATCCACAACGTTCGCAGCGACAGTTCCAGCTCTGCGCTGGGCTGGTTCTGGGCGGTCTACTCCGTGGGTATCGGCGTGTTCGGCAGCTATATTCCGAGCTTCACCATTCCCCACATTGGCGAAATGGGCACCCTGTGGCTGGCGCTGGTCTTCTGTGCCGCCGGCGGCATCATTGCGCTGGTGTCGATGCGTCATACCGAAACGCCGCGCCATATGCAGAACCTGACCACTCGCGAAAAACTCGCCGAACTGGGGCGCGCTGCGACGCTGATCTATACCAACCGCAGCATCCTGTTCTCCAGCATCGTGCGCATTATTAACACCCTGTCGCTGTTTGGTTTTGCGGTGATTATGCCGATGATGTTCGTTGATGAGCTGGGCTTTACCACCTCGGAGTGGCTCCAGGTGTGGGCGGCCTTCTTCTTTACCACCATCTTTTCGAACGTTTTCTGGGGGATCGTGGCGGAGAAAATGGGCTGGATGAAGGTGATTCGCTGGTTCGGCTGCATCGGGATGGCGCTTTCCAGCCTGGCGTTTTACTACATCCCTCAGCACTTTGGCCACAGCTTTGCGATGGCGCTGGTGCCGGCTATTGCCCTGGGTATTTTCGTCGCCGCGTTCGTGCCGATGGCGGCGGTGTTCCCGGCGCTGGAGCCGAACCATAAAGGCGCGGCGATTTCGGTGTATAACCTGTCTGCCGGGCTGTCGAACTTTCTGGCGCCGGCGATCGCCGTGGTGCTGTTGCCCTATTTCAGCACCATCGGGGTGGTGATTGCCTATACCGCCTTATATATTCTGGCCTTCTTCCTGTGCCCGTTAATCCGCGTTGAACAGCCTGGCATTACCCGCGCTCAGAGTGCGAAATCGTTTACCGCCAACGCGGCGGAGTCTTAATAAACCCGACATCTACTATGAACAACGAGCAATCCGGGCGGTGACGCCCGGATTTTCGCCTTAGGCGATAGTCACTTTCCCGTCCAGATAGACATCCTGCACGGCATTGATCAGCTTCACGCCGTCGGCCATCGATTTCTTAAACGCTTTGCGGCCAAGGATCAGCCCCATGCCGCCGGCGCGTTTATTGATCACCGCCGTGCGCACCGCGTCGGCAAGGTCGGTCTCCCCGCCCGCCGCGCCGCCGGAGTTAATCAGCCCGGCGCGGCCCATGTAGCAGTTGGCCAGCTGGTAGCGCACCAGATCGATGGGGTTATCGCTGGTCAGTTTGCTGTACACCCGGTCATCGGTATAGCCGAAGTTAACCGCTTTGTAGCCGCCGTTATTCTCCGCCATCTTTTGCTTGACGATATCGGCGCCGATGGTGGCCGCCAGGTGGTTGGCCTGACCGGTCAGGTCAGCGGAAACATGGTAGTCGACACCGTCTTTCTTGAATGCCGAATTGCGCAGATAGGCCCACAGCACGGTGACCAGGCCCAGCTCATGCGCCCGCTCAAAGGCCGCGGAGATCTCTTCTATCTGACGACGCGATTGTTCCGAGCCGAAATAGATCGTCGCGCCCACGGCCACCGCCCCCATATTGAACGCCTGCTCAACGCTGGCGTAGAGGGTCTGGTCGTACTCGGTGGGGTAGCTCAGCGTTTCGTTATGGTTGAGCTTCACCAGGAAAGGAATACGATGCGCGTAACGGCGCGACACCGAGGCCAGCACGCCGTAGGTCGACGCCACGCAGTTACAGCCGGCTTCGATCGCCAGCTCGACGATATTCTTCGGATCAAAGTACAGCGGGTTGGCGGCGAAGGAGGCCCCCGCCGAGTGCTCCACGCCCTGGTCGACCGGCAGAATGGACAGGTAGCCGGTCCCCCCCAGTCGTCCGGTGTTGTACAGGGTTTGCATATTGCGTAGCACCGCCGGCGGCCGGTTGTTATCCACCATCACCCGATCAACATAATCTGCGCCAGGCAGATACAGCTGGTCGGCCGGAATGGTTATACAACGGTGCTGCAAAAGGCTCTCGGCATCTTTGCCCAGCAACTGCGTAATATCAGTCATAGCAATCTCCCGTAAGGCCGGCCGGAGCCGGCATGCATTATCCCAACCCAATTATTTTGGGCAGGTTAAGCCTGGTACCGACTTAGCCTATTTTCCAGCCGGGAGGGCATTTTTTCAGGAGTTTCTGCTGTCCCGTTACGCTGCCATTTACCACCAGGCATGGAAATGGTGCACCGGCCCGATGCCGTGGCCCACCTCCAGGGAGTCGGCCTGCGCCAGGGCCGCCGACAGCCAGGCCTTGGCCTCGGTAACGGTGGCCGCCCAGTCGGCGTGACGCGGACGCAGCGCCGCCAGCGCCGCCGAGAGCGTGCAGCCGGTGCCGTGCGTGTTTTTGGTCTGTACTCGCGGCGCGGTAAATCGCTGTTCCCCTTCGCGGGTGAAGAGCCAGTCCGGGCTCTCGGCATCATCGAGATGGCCGCCCTTCATCAATACCGCACCGCAGCCCAGCGCCAGCAGCGCCCGCCCCTGCTCCAGCATTTCGCGCTCGTTGCGCGCATGGGGAGCATCGAGCAGGGCGGCCGCTTCCGGCAGGTTCGGGGTAATCAGCGACACCTGCGGCAACAATCGTTGACGCAGGGTCTCCACCGCCGAGGCCGACAGCAGCGGATCGCCGCTTTTCGCCAGCATGACGGTATCCAGCACCACGTTGGCCACCCGGTAGCGCGCCAGCCGCTCGGCCACGGCTTCCACAATATCGGTTTCCGCCAGCATGCCGATTTTGGTGGTATCGATGCGCACATCGCTGAACACCGAATCGAGCTGCGCCGCCACAAAGTCCGGTTCAATACGATAGACCGACTGCACGCCGCGGGTATTCTGCGCCACCAGGGCGGTGATCGCCGAGCAGCCGTAGGCCCCCAGCGCGGAGAAGGTTTTCAGATCGGCCTGGATACCGGCCCCGCCGCTGGGATCGGTGCCGGCGATGGTCAGAGCATTGATGCGTTTCATGCGCGCACCTCCTGATACAGCGCGTCGAGAAACGCCGGAACAAAGCTCCCGGGCCCCCCGTGACGGGCAGCGATTTCCCCGGCCTGCTTCATGAGCCCGCAGGCGGCGGCCACGTTTTCCAGCCGGTCTCCCGGCAGCGCCGCGCTCGCCGCCACCACCGCCGACAGCGCGCAGCCGGTGCCCACCACCCGGGTCATCAGCGCACTGCCGCCCGCCACGCTGAGCACCCGCTCGCCGTCGGTGACGTAATCCACCTCACCGGTGACCGCCACGACGGTGGTCAACTGACGAGCCAGCGCCTGGGCCGCCGGCAGCGCCGCGGCGGCCGTATCGGTGGTATCCACCCCGCGCCCGCCGGCGCTCATCCCGGCCAGCGCCAGAATTTCGGAGGCATTCCCGCGAATGGCCGCCGGCTGGAAGGCCAGCAGCGCGTGACAAAAGGCCGTGCGCACGGTCAGGGCGCCGACCGCCACCGGATCCAGCGTCCAGGGCTTGCCGGCCTGGCGGGCCTGCTCCACTGCGGCACGCATGGCCACTGCGCGATCTTCGGTCAGGGTGCCGACGTTGATTAACAGCGCATCGGCGATGGCGGCGAACTGCGCCGCTTCGCGGGGATCGATCACCATCGCCGGCGAGGCGCCGACGGCCAGCAGAACATTGGCGGTAAAGGTCTGCACCACGTCATTGGTCATGCAGTGCACAAGGGGGGAATGGGCGCGCAGCAGATGGCGCAGGTGCGCGACAGGCGCGGGATTCAACAGCTCAGGCATGGTTTGCTCCCGCCAGACGAGGTAGAAGCAATGACCCTGCGGTCTCTGACTTCCCTACGCTGGCATTATCCAGATCAGGTGGTACGGGTATTTCTCAGCCTTCAACGAAGAAGGGCACCCCGAGTCAAAATAGTGAAATTGTTAAGCGTTGTGGAATTTACCGCAACTCACCGGTTCATACAACAAGCCTTTAGCCCTGCAACGACACCATCGCGGCTATCATGCTTATCAATCGACCGGGCGAGATTGCATTCCGCTGCTGGCGAGCGGAAAATGATGACATCACGCGCTATTTAGCCTACCGAGGATATACGCCATGGCCGTTTATCACCATGCGCTGGTACTGATTAACAGCAGTCAGGACGGCGTCCCGCTGCTCGAGCATGCCGCCAGAATGGCGGAAGAGAACGGCATGCGCATCACTATCGCCCACATCAGCACCGACTACCGGGCGCTGAACTATGTTTCCGACAGCCTGCGCGACGATCAGGTCTCGCAGGAGGTGATCCAGGCCAAAGCCCTGCTCAACGAGCTGGCCTGCACCGTCTCCCTGCCGGTGGATACCCTCTCGCTGGTGACCACCCGCCGCTTTGAAGATGTCGAAACCTGCGTTCGACAGCGGCAGATCGATTTAATTATTGCCGGACACCATAACCGGCTGCTGGGCGTCCTCTCCTCACACTCGCTGGAGTACATCAACCACTTAACCATAGACGTGCTGATCAAGCACCTGCCCTAGCGCAAGGCGGCCTGCAGCAGGGAAAAACAGTCTTCGATAAGCGGCGGCAGCGCCTGCGGCCCGCGCATCAGGGCCACCGTGCGGGTCAGCGCCGGCTGCTGCAGCTGGGCGACCTTGAGCGCCGGGTCCTGCAGATGGGTGGTATACAGCTCCGGCAGTATCGCCACCGCTAAGCGCGAGCGCACCAGGCCATACAGGGTTTCGATATAGTCCACCTGGTAGCGGGTGGTCAGCGTCAGGCGATGGCTCCCCACTAATGCCGCCACCAGCCGCTGAATATTGCCCTTCGAGAAGACGGCAATGTCCCGCCCCACCAGCTGTTTCCACGGCAGATGCGCCTGCGCGGCCAGCGGATCGTCGCGGTGCAGCACCGCCACGAAGGGATCGTCGCGCAGCGGATAGACCAGCAGTTCTGCGGGCAGTGAGCTGTCGATCGCCCCGATGCCGAAATCAATCTCGCCGCGCAACAGCGCCTGGATGAGCGCATCGTTAGTCTGATCGTGAAATTCAATACGCAGGCGGGGAAAGGCCTGGGCCAGGGTCTGCGGCAGCAGCGGAAACAGCAGCGAACTGACCGACGGCACCAGGCCGATGCGCACCGTCCCGTCGCCGCCCGCCTCGACGATCTGCTGCATATCGAAAAAGGCCGCCTGCGCCACGCTGAGGATCCGCTGGGCGTGGGGTAAAATCGCCGCCCCCAGTTCAGTCAGGGTGACCGCCGAAGCGGTGCGGTTGACCAGCTTGCCGCCGAGCACCGTTTCAATCTGCCGCAGAGCGCTGCTCAGCGCCGGCTGGCTAATCGCCAGCCGACTGGCGGTATCGGTAAAATGGCGCAGCTGGGCCAGGGTGACGAAATACTGAAGCTGTTTAAGAGAGAGCGCGGGCAGCCGCTGCCAGGGTTCGTTCATCATCGGGTTCGCTACGGTGGTCCTGCACAATAACCCGAGCTTATCGGGTGATAAATTTATTCATCTGGGCAAACGTTTGCTGTGCCCCTAGAGTATCCGCATTATCCTTGTGCCGGAGTGGTTATGTCCAGCAATGCTCAAGTCCGCCGTCGCGCCGTGCAGGCCGCGCGCGGCGAATCCCCGTTTGATCTGCTGCTGGTCGATGCGCAGATCGTCGATATGGCCACGGGCGAAATCCGCCCGGCTGACGTCGGTATCGTCGGCGAGATGATCGCCAGCGTCCACCCGCGCGGCAGCCGCGTCGACGCCCATGAAGTGCGTTCCCTGTCCGGCGGCTACCTGTCGCCCGGCCTGATGGACACCCACGTGCACCTTGAAAGCTCCCACCTGCCGCCCGAGCGCTACGCCGAAATCGTCCTCACCCAGGGCACCACCGCGGTGTTCTGGGATCCGCATGAGCTGGCCAACGTGCTCGGCGTCGAGGGCGTGCGTTACGCGGTAGACGCCAGCCGCCACCTGCCGCTGCAGGTGATGGTCGCCGCGCCGTCGAGCGTGCCCTCCACCCCCGGACTCGAAATGTCCGGCGCCGATTTCGCCGGCGCGGAAATGGAGACCATGCTCGGCTGGCCGGAAGTGCGCGGCGTGGCGGAAGTGATGGATATGCACGGCGTGCTGCACGGCAGCGAGCGGATGCAGGAGATTGTCCAGGCCGGTCTCAACAGCGGAAAACTGATCGAAGGCCACGCCCGCGGGCTGAGCGGCGCCGACCTGCAGGCCTACCTCGCCGCCGGCGTCACCTCCGATCATGAACTGACCTCGGCGGACGACGCGCTGGAAAAACTGCGCGCCGGGCTGACGATCGAGATCCGCGGCTCGCACCCCTACCTGCTGCCGGATATCGTGGCGGCGTTGAAAACGCTGCCGCACCTCTCTTCGCAGATCACCGTCTGCACCGACGACGTGCCGCCGGATATGCTGCTGGAGAAAGGCGGGATCATCGCCCTGCTCAACCTGCTGATCGAGCATGGATTACCGGCGGTCGATGCGCTGCGTTTCGCCACCCTCAACGCCGCTATTCGCCTGCAGCGCCACGATCTCGGGCTGATTGCCGCCGGGCGACGCGCCGACCTGGTGGTGTTTGATTCCCTGGAGAAGCTGGCGGCCCGCGAAGTCTACGTTGGCGGGGAACGGCTGGCCCATGCCGGCCGCCTGCTGAAGCCGATCGCCCCGGCGCCGGGCGTGACGCCGCCGCGCGATACCTTGCAGATAGCCCCCCTCGCCGCCGATGACTTTATCCTGCGCATCAAGGGCATTCGCCACGGCGTCGCCCGCCTGCGCCATATCCGCGGCGCGCGCTTCACCCTGTGGGGTGAGGTCGAAGTGCAGATCCGCGACGGCCAGGTCCAGCTGCCCGCCGGCTTCAGCCTGATCTGGGTCAAGCACCGCCACGGCCGCCATCAGGCGACGCCGCAAATCGCCCTGCTTGAAGGCTGGGGCGAGCTGCGCGGCGCCATCGCCACCAGCTATTCCCACGATTCACACAATCTGGTGGTGCTCGGGCGCAATGCTGAGGATATGGCGCAGGCGGCCAACCAGCTTATCGCCTCCGGCGGCGGGATGGCGCTGGCGCAACGGGGCGAGATCCTCGCCCATGTGGCGATGCCGATTGCCGGCATGCTGTCGGATCTCCCGGCCGCCGAGCTGGCGCGTCAGTTCCGCGAGCTGCGCGATCTGAGCAGCAAAGTCGCCGACTGGGAGCCGCCGTACCGGGTTTTTAAGGCCATTGAAGGCACCTGTCTTGCCTGTAACGCCGGGCCGCATTTAACCGATTTGGGTCTGACCGACGGCGGCAGCCGCCAGATAGTCGACCCGTTGATAGCCTGCCGGGAAACCCCGGCGCCAACGCCTCACAACAATAATCCTCAGGGAGCCTGAGCATGGCCGATAACACACTTCACTCTTCCGCCCGTGATAACTGGCTGGAGCGCCGCTTTGCGCTGCGCTCGCGCGGCGGCACGCTGCGCAGCGAATGCCTGGCCGGGATCACCGGTTTTCTCGCCGCCGCCTATTTACTGGTGGTCATCCCGGGACTGCTGGCGATCGGCGGAATGGACAAAGGCGCCGCCACCACCGGCACCATTCTGGTCTTCGTCGTCGGCTCGCTGCTGATGGCGTTTTACGCCAACCTGCCGTTTATCGTCGGCCCGGGCATTGGCGGCTCAGTGCTGGTGGGGGTCACGCTGGCCGGTAGCGAGGGGATTGGCTGGCAGACAGGCCTCGGGATCGCCTGCTGGTCGGGGGTTCTCTTCTTCCTGCTGACCCGCTTTGGCCTGCGCGAAGTGGTCACCCGCTCGGTGCCGCAGTCGATCAAGCTGGGGCTGACGGCCTCCATCGGCCTGTTCGTCGCCGTCCTCGGCTTTCGCAACGCCGGGCTGGTGCTCGCCAATGCCAAAACCAACGCCCTGATGCTCGGCGACTTCCTCGCCCCCGGCGCGCTGGTGGCGCTGTGCGGCCTGTTCCTGGCGATAGCCCTGCAGGCGCGTAAGGTGCCGGGCGCCATTTTGTGGGCCATTCTGTGCGCTACCCTGGTGGGGATCCCGTTCGGCGTCACGAAACTGCCGACGCATTTTATCGATGTCCCCCACTCGCTGGCCCCGGTGCTGGGAGAGGTTGACCTGCTGGGGGCGTTAAACATCGCCTTCCTGCCGTTCCTGTTCGTCTTTTTCGCTTCTGAGTTTTTCTCCACCATGGGGACGACGCTGGCGGTGGGCGGCGAGGCGGGTCTGCTGGATGAAGAAGGCAACATGCCGCAGATTAATCGCCCGTTTATGGTCGATTCGATTGCCGCGGCGCTCGGCCCGTGGGTAGGTATTCCGGCGGCGACGGCGCTGATTGAGTCCTCGGCGGCGGCGGAAGCCGGCGGCAAAACCGGCCTCACCGCGCTGTCGGCGGCGGTGATGTTCCTGCTGATGCTGCTGTTCACGCCGGTGGCGCTGATGATCCCGAAGGAGGCCACCGCCCCGGCGCTGATCCTGATCGGCCTGAACATGTTCAGCGGCCTGCGCAAAGTGGATCTCGGCAACTTCACCGACGGCCTGCCGGTGCTGATGATGGTGATGATCACCCTCATCGCCAACAGCTTCGGCACCGGCATCGCCGGCGGGCTGCTGTTTTACATTGTGATCAAGGCCATCGCCGGCAAGTGGCGGGAAATCCCGATTGGCCTGTGGGTGCTGGCCGTCCCGCTGGTCTACTACTTCGCGACCTTAGTTAGACATTAAGCCCTTCACAATGTGATTTCACCTCTTCATATAACAAACGCACCGCGGCAGAGAGCTGTTTGCGGTGCGGACAAATCAGGTTCAACGGCACCACATCCCCCTGGTAACGCGGCAGCAGGCGCCGCAGGCGGCCCGCCCGCAGATCGTCGCTGACGTCGAGCATCGATTTATAGGCAATGCCCTCCCCGGCTACCGCCAGCCGGCGGATCACCTCCGCGTCGTCGCTCATCACCGTGCCGGAGACCTTCTGCTGCAGGACTTCGCCGTCGAGGCTCAGCGACCAGCGGTCGAACGGGCGGCCGCGCAATATGTAGATCAACGCATTGTGCTGGCCGAGCTCCTCAAGGGTCTGCGGCTCGCCGTGGCGGGAGATCCACTCAGGAGAGGCCACCAGCACCCGACGATTTTCCGGCGCCACCGGCAGCGAAATAAACGAGGCGTCATCGTTATTGCCATAGCGAAACGCGACGTCCACCGGATCTTTAAACACGTCGGTCAGCTGGTCGGAAAAGAGCAGCCGCAGGCGCAGCGCCGGGTGGCGTTGCCGAAAGTCGCGGAACAGGGTCAGGAGCAGGTTACGCCCGAGATCCGACGGCACGGCGATCTGCAGCATGCCGCGAATTTCATCGTCCGGGGTCTGGATCTTCTGCAGGCCGGCCTCGAGGGTATCAAGCATCTGGGTGGCATACGGCAGCCAGGTCTCCCCCTCCGGCGTCAGGCGCAGGCTGCGGGTCGAGCGGGCGAACAGGCGAATATTGAGGATTGTCTCCAGACGCTTAATCGCCGCGCTCACCTGCGCCGGTTGCTGCCCCGCCTCGCGCGCGGCGTCGCTAAAACTGCCCAGTGCCGCGGCGCGGACAAATAAGGTCAGATCTTCCAGCCTGAACATGCCGATTCTCCCCTGCTTCAGATTGCTCCCAAAATAGGCATCACCGTCGCTGCAACGCAAGCGGCGCAGGACTTGCGCCGTGTTTTGCTTACACTTTTTAAAAATCCAGTGCTTGCCATTTCAGCAACGCATCAGGAATGATACGAGGCTGCTATTTTGAGTCCAGGTAATATTGAGGAAACTATGCGTAAAACAAAAATGATGCTTCTGGGCGTACTCCTTGCCACCGCCGGCGCCAGCTGGACGGCTTCTGCCGCGGGGATCGATCAGTATGCGCTGAAAGAGTTCACCGCCGACTTCACCCAGTTCCACATTGGCGACACCGTTCCGGCGATGTACCTCACCCCCGAATACAACATCAAAGGGTGGCAGCAGCGTAATCTGCCCGCGCCGGACGCCGGCAGCCACTGGACCTATATGGGCGGTAACTACGTGCTGATCACCGACACCGAAGGCAAAATCCTCAAGGTGTACGATGGCGAGATCTTCTATCATCGCTGATCCGCTCAAACTCCGCATCCGCCCCGGCGAACCAGCGGACTCTCCGGCGCTGCGCCAGCTCTTTCTGCGGGCGCGCAGTATGTCGTGGACCTGGCTTCCCTCCACGACGTGGCGGCTGGAAGATTTCGATGCCGCCACCGCGGAAGAACAGCTATGGATCGCGGAATACGACGGCCTGCCGGTGGGCTTTGCCGCCGTATGGACCGCCGATAACTTTCTTCACCATCTGTTCGTCGACCCGGACTGGCAGGGCAAACATATCGGCAGCGCGCTGCTGGCGCAGGTCGAACAGACCTTTACCGCCAGCGGGACGCTGAAGTGCCTGATGGAAAATAAAAACGCCCTGCGCTTCTACCAGCGTCACGGCTGGACCATCGAAGCACAGGGCGCCTCGCCCGAGGGCGGATACTGGCTGATGCGCTCGCCGCGGCCTTAAACGGCGCGGAAGGCAATCTCACCCGGGATCACTTCTCCCTGCCAGTACATCTGGGCCGCCACCCGACCCGCCAGCTGGCGATAGATGTCGGTAAATTCGCTTTCCGGACGCGCCACCACCGTCGGCGTGCCGTTATCCAGATCTTCCCGCAGCGTAATATGCAGCGGCAGCTGGCCCAGCAGCTGGGTGTGGTATTTCTCGGCCAGTTTTTGCGCGCCGCCGGTGCCGAAGATCGGCTCATGGTGCCCGCAGTTGCTGCAGATATGCATGCTCATGTTTTCCACGATCCCCAGCACTGGCACTTCCACTTTTTCGAACATCACGATGCCTTTTTTGGCGTCGATCAGCGCGATATCCTGCGGCGTGGTGACCACCACCGCGCCGGTGACCGGAATGTTCTGCGCCAGCGTCAGCTGGATGTCGCCAGTGCCCGGCGGCATATCCAGCACCAGGTAGTCGAGATCCGGCCACAGGGTCTCCTGCAGCATCTGCATCAGCGCCTTGCTGGCCATCGGCCCGCGCCACACCATGGCGTTGTCGTCGGTCACCAGGTAGCCGATAGAGTTGGTGGCCAGACCGAACTTCATGATCGGCGCCATATGGGTACCGTCCGGCGAGGTCGGGCGGCTGTCTTCCGCGCCAAGCATGGTCGGAATCGACGGGCCGTAGATATCGGCATCCAGAATGCCCACCTTCGCCCCTTCCGCGGCGAGCGCCAGCGCCAGGTTTACGGCAGTAGAAGATTTACCGACGCCGCCTTTCCCGGAGCTGATAGCGATAATGTTCTTCACGCCGTTGATGCCGGGCTGGTTTTTCACGCGCTTGAGGGTCGCGATGCTGTGGGTCAGCTTCCAGTCGATGGCCTTCGCGCCAGTGATACGCAACAGCTCGGCGCTGCACTGCTCTTTGAGCGCTTCGAAGGCGCTGCTCCAGACGAACGGCATTTGTAGCTCGATATGAACGGTATCGTCCAGCCAGGCGACATGGTGCAGCGCCTTGAGGGTGGTGAGATTATGCTTCAGGGTTGGGTGCTGGAAATTGGCCAGCGTCCCGGCGACCATCGCGCGGAGGCGCTCGGGGGATTTGGCCTGGGATTGCGAATTCATCCCGACTCCTTTGTTGTTTTGAGATGCTTTCAGTAATCACAGAGTTTATCACAGGAAAGGATTATCCATATATGGGCAGCCATTTATGGCGCACCCACAGCCCTTTTGGTAATATCGGAAGCCCTTTTTACAACAGAAGATGTAATGCTCACTATGACTCAAGTCGCGAAGAAAATTCTGGTAACGTGCGCCCTGCCGTACGCCAACGGCTCCATCCACCTCGGCCACATGCTGGAGCACATCCAGGCTGATGTCTGGGTCCGTTACCAGCGAATGCGCGGCCACGAGGTCAACTTCATCTGCGCCGACGACGCCCACGGCACGCCGATCATGCTCAAGGCGCAACAGCTCGGTATCACCCCGGAGCAGATGATTGGCGAGATGAGTCAGGAGCATCAGACCGATTTTGCCGGCTTCGACATCAGCTACGATAACTATCACTCGACGCACAGCGACGAGAACCGCGAGCTGTCGGAGCTTATCTACACCCGTCTGAAAGAGAACGGTTTTATCAAAAACCGCACCATCTCTCAGCTCTACGATCCGGAAAAAGGCATGTTCCTGCCGGACCGTTTTGTGAAAGGCACCTGTCCGAAGTGTAAATCTCCGGACCAGTACGGCGATAACTGCGAAGTGTGCGGCGCGACCTACAGCCCCACCGAACTGATCGACCCGAAATCGGTGGTCTCCGGCGCCACGCCGGTGATGCGTGACTCCGAACACTTCTTCTTCGACCTGCCGTCGTTCAGCGAAATGCTGCAGGCGTGGACCCGCAGCGGCGCGCTGCAGGAGCAGGTGGCGAACAAAATGCAGGAGTGGTTCGAATCCGGCCTGCAGCAGTGGGACATCTCCCGCGATGCGCCGTACTTCGGCTTCGAAATTCCGAACGCGCCGGGCAAATATTTCTACGTCTGGCTGGACGCGCCGATCGGCTACATGGGCTCATTCAAGAACCTGTGCGACAAGCGCGGCGACACCACCAGCTTCGACGAATACTGGAAGAAAGACTCCACGGCCGAGCTGTATCACTTTATCGGCAAGGACATCGTCTACTTCCACAGCCTGTTCTGGCCGGCGATGCTGGAAGGCAGCCAGTTCCGTAAACCGACCAACCTGTTCGTGCATGGCTACGTGACGGTCAACGGCGCGAAGATGTCTAAGTCGCGCGGCACCTTCATTAAGGCCAGCACCTGGCTGAAGCACTTTGATGCCGACAGCCTGCGCTACTACTACACCGCCAAGCTCTCTTCGCGCATCGATGATATCGACCTCAACCTGGAAGACTTTATCCAGCGCGTTAACGCCGACATCGTCAACAAGGTGGTTAACCTCGCTTCACGCAACGCCGGCTTTATCAGCAAGCGTTTTGACGGCGTGCTGGCCGCTGAGCTGGCCGACCCGGCGCTGTACAAAACCTTCACCGACGCGGCGGAAAGCATCGGCGAAGCGTGGGACAGCCGCGAGTTCGGTAAGGCCATCCGCGAAATCATGGCCCTCGCCGACGTGGCCAACCGCTATGTCGATGAGCAGGCGCCGTGGGTGGTGGCGAAACAGGAAGGCCGCGACGCCGACCTGCAGGCCATCTGCACCATGGGCCTGAATATGTTCCGCGTGCTGATGACCTGGCTGAAGCCGGTCCTGCCGCAGCTGGCCGCGCGCGCGGAAGCGTTCCTCAACAGCGAGCTGAGCTGGGACGCCATCCAGCAGCCGCTGCTGGCGCATAAGGTCAATCCGTTTAAGGCGCTGTACAACCGCATCGAGATGAAGCAGGTTGAAGCCCTGGTGGAAGCCTCTAAAGAAGAGGTGAAAGCCACCGCGGCGCCGGTCAGCGGCCCGCTGGCGGACGATCCGATTCAGGAAACCATCACCTTTGACGATTTCGCCAAAGTCGACCTGCGCGTGGCGCTGATTGAAAACGCGGAATTCGTCGAGGGCTCCGACAAGCTGCTGCGCCTGACGCTGGATCTTGGCGGCGAGAAGCGTAACGTCTTCTCCGGCATCCGCTCCGCTTATCCGGATCCGCAGCCGCTGATTGGCCGCCTGACGGTGATGGTCGCCAACCTGGCGCCGCGCAAAATGCGCTTCGGCATCTCGGAAGGGATGGTGATGGCCGCCGGCCCTGGCGGGAAGGATATCTTCCTGTTAAGCCCTGACGACGGCGCGAAGCCGGGTCAGCAGGTGAAATAATAAAAAAGCCGGAGAATATCTCCGGCTTTTTTTTGCCCGGCGGCGCTACGCTTGCACGGGCCGACGGGTTTTGTATTTTGTAGGCCGGGTAAGGCGAAGCCGCCCCCGGCTAACCATCACGCCTTCGGGTTATGCACCCGCTGGGTCAGGCCGCGCAGGAAATTGCGCAGAAACTGGTCGCCGCACTCGCGGTAGTTTTTGTGGTCAGGCGACCGCATCATGGCGGTCACTTCCGGCACCGAGACGCGGTATTTCTGCTCGCTCATGATCGCCACAATATCGTCCGTTTTCAGCGAGAAGGCGATCCGCAGCTTTTTCAGCACCGTATTGTTATTCACCCGGCGCTCCAGCGCCAGCTCCGGCGCTGAATCGTCTTTACCGCGCTTGTCATAGATAAGGCCGTTGAGGAAACCCGACAGGATAATGTCCGGGCAGCGGACAAAGCCCTCTTCATCCTCTTTCGTCGTCCAGGTGTCAAAGCTGGCGGAGGTGGATTCCATGTCGGATAGCGCAAGAATGCGCACCATATCGTTATTATTGACTTTCAGGGTGTAGCGCAGGCTACGAAGAATATCATTACTGAGCATGAGTGCCTTTTACTGTCGATGATGCAATGGGGCGCAGTGTAGCAGCTTTACAGGCCAATCGCCTCTTTCAGGCTTTTTAAATAGCGCCGGCTCACCGGCACCGTTTGCCCGGCGCGCATCAGCAGCTCCGCCTGACCATTCTCCTCCAGGCGAATCTCCTTCAGGTGCGCCATATTCACCAGATACTGGCGATGACAGCGCAGCAGCGGCGTGCGGCTCTCAAGGGTGCGCAGGGTCAGCTCGGTAAACCCTTCCTTGCCCTCGCGGTCGGTCACGTAGATCCCGCTCATCCGGCTGCTGACAAAGGCCACATCCTCCATCTGCAGCAGCCAGATACGGCTGTGGCCGGTACAGGGTATGTATTTCAGCGTCTGCCGGGCGTCATCCAGCAGCGACACATCCTGCAGATTACGCTCCTGGCGCAGGCGGGCGAGGGTTTTCTCCAGCCGGGCAGCTTCAATCGGCTTGAGCAGATAGTCAAAGGCGTGCTCCTCAAAGGCTTTCACCGCGTATTCATCAAAGGCGGTGAGAAACACGATATAGGGGCGGTGCTCCGGGTCGAGCATCCCGACCATCTCCAGGCCGCTGATGCGCGGCATCTGGATGTCGAGAAACAACACGTCGGGACGCAGCTTATGGACCGCGCCAATCGCCTCCACCGCGTTGCCGCATTCGCCGACGATCTCGATATCGCGCTGAGTCTCCAGCAAAATACGCAGGTTTTCCCGCGCCAGCGGCTCATCATCGACGATCAATACTCTCAGCATGCATTCTCCTCCAGGGGCAAACGTAGGGTGACACGGGTAAAGCGCTCCGGTTCGCAGGTGACGCTGATGCCGCAGTCGGCGCCAAAACGCGCCCGAAGCCGCCTGTCCACCAGATTCATCCCCAGCCCGCTGGCCTGTGGGTTGGCCCGGTACAGCCCGGCGTTATCTTCGATATCCAGCTGCAGCCAGCGATCGTCCTGGCTGGCGCGAATGGTAATTTCGCCGACGCCAAGATGTTGCGATGTGCCATGCTTAATAGCGTTTTCCACGATCGGCTGCAGGGTAAAGGCCGGCAGCTGGTGATGCGCCAGCCCTTCCGGCACCGCCATCTGGATCTGCAGGTTAGCCTGAAAGCGGGCCTTCTCAATCTGCAGGTAGGCGTTAACATGCTCGATCTCATCGGCGAGGGTGACGATTTCTGTCGGCCGCTTCAGGTTCTTGCGAAAGAAGGTCGACAGATACTGCACCAGCTGGCCGGCCTGCTCGCTGTCGCGACGGATCACCGCCTTCAGGGTGTTAAGCGCGTTAAACAGGAAGTGCGGGTTGACCTGGGCATGCAGAAGCTTGATTTCGGATTGCGTCAGCAGCGCCTTCTGCCGCTCGTACTGCCCGGCCAGGATCTGCGCCGACAGCAGCTGGGCAATCCCCTCCCCGAGGGTGCGGTTGATCGAACTGAACAGGCGGTTTTTCGCCTCATACAATTTGATGGTGCCGATCACCCGCTGGTTCTCGCCGCGCAAGGGGATCACCAGCGTCGACCCCAGCTTACAGTGCGGATGAATCGAGCAGCGGTAGGGCACCTCGTTGCCGTCGGCATACACCACCTCCCCGGTCTCTATCGCCCGTTGCGTATACGAGGAGGAGATAGGTTTGCCCGGCAGGTGATGGTCGTCGCCGATGCCGGTAAACGCCAGCAGCTTGTCGCGGTCGGTGATCGCCACCGCGCCGATATCCAGCTCCTGGATAAGCACCTGGGCCACCTTCATGCTGTTCTCTTCGTTGAACCCCTGGCGCAGGATCCCCTCGGTGGACGCCGCCACCTTCAGCGCCGTGGCGGAAAAGGCGGAGGTGTACTTCTCGAACATCGCCCGCTTGTCCAGCAGAATGCGCATAAACAGCGCCGCGCCGACGGTATTGGTCACCATCATCGGCGCGGCAATGCTCTGCACCAGATGCAGGGCGTCCTGGAACGGGCGGGCGATCAGCAGAATAATCATCATCTGCACCAGCTCGGCCACGAAGGTGATCGCCCCGGCGGTCAGCGGGCTAAAGACTTTGTCCGGCCGGCCGCGCTTGACCAGCACGCTGTGCACCAGACCGCCCAGCAGCCCCTCGACGATAGTGGAGACCATGCAGCTTAAGGCGGTCATCCCCCCCAGCGAGTAGCGGTGCAGGCCGCCGGTCAGCCCCACCAGCCCGCCGACCACCGGGCCGCCGAGCAGGCCGCCCATCACGGCGCCAATGGCGCGGGTGTTGGCGATAGAGTCTTCGATATGCAGACCGAAATAGGTCCCCATAATGCAGAAAATGGAGAAGGTGACGTAGCACAGCAGCTTGTGCGGCAGGCGAACGGTGACTTGCATCAGGGGGATAAACAGTCGGGTTTTGCTCATCAACCACGCGATGACCAAAAATACGCACATCTGCTGAAGCAGCAGCAACACCAGATCAAACTCGTACATACCCGCAAACCACACATTCCTGAAAGCGCGTACCTTACACTGCCTGGCGGAGACTTTCTTTGAAGCCCTGCATAAAAATGAAAAATGACGGGCAGGATCACACTTTTTTGCGGCGCGTGACGCAGCGAAAGCGGCAAAAAGCCCGGCGCGGCGCGCTAAACCGCAATTAATGTTTCATTAACACCTGTGCTTCACCGTATAATCCCCCTGTTAACATCAGGAGTCTATTATGAAGCCAGCGAAAATCGCGGTCGTCACTCTCTTCTTACTTATGGCCATCGGCGGGATCAGCGGCGTGATGCTGGCCGGCTATTCCTTTATTGTACGTGGCGGTGTCGGCTGAGCCAGCGGGCCAGGCGCTCAAATGCGCGGTCGACAATAATCGCCGCCAGCGCCACCAGCAGCGCCCCCTGCACGATATAGGCGGTATTAAACCCGCTCAGGCCGATGATGATCGGCGTCCCAAGCGTATTGGCCCCCACCGTCGAGGCTATCGTCGCGGTACCAATATTGACGATGACCGAGGTGCGGATCCCCGCCAGGATCACCGGGGCCGCCAGCGGCAGCTCCACCTTGCACAGACGCTGCCAGCCGGTCATGCCCATCCCTTCTGCCACATCTGACACGCCCGACGGTATCGACCCCAGACCGGCCAGAGTCCCTTGCAGCACCGGCAGTATGCCATACAGCGCGAGGGCGATCAGCGCCGGCAGCCAGCCAAAGCCCAGCACCGGCACCGCCATCGCCAGCACCGCCACCGGCGGAAAGGTCTGTCCGATAGCGGCGATGGTCTCCACCAGCGGACGAAACGCGCTGCCCGCGGGCCGGGTGACCGCCACCCCTGCCCCCAGCCCGACAGCGGTCGCCGCGAGGCTGGACGCCGCCACCAGCCACCCGTGATCGACAGTGAGCGCCCAGAAGCTCTCCTGCTGGTAGACCGGCCGCGGCAGTTCCGGAAACAGCCGGCTGAACAACGGCGCGCTGTAGGGCAGCCCCGCCAGCAGGCCGATAAACAGCGCGCTAAGCCACCACAGCGGCTCACGAAGCGCCTTCATGACTCGCCTCCTGGCGCAGCAGATCGGCAAAATGCAGCGTGCCGCAGGGTTGCCCCTCGGCATCCACCACCGGCAGCGCCTCGCAGCGCCGGGCGACAAACTGCGACAGCGCTTCCCGCAGGGTCATGGTGACGGTCAGCCCCTCGCCCGCCAGCCGCTCGTCGGGACGCAGATAGTCCCGCACCTCGCGCAGCGACAGCAGGCGCACGCCCAGCTCGCTGCGGCCAAAAAAGGTTTGCACAAAGCGATTCTCTGGCCGCATGAGCATCTCAAGCGGCGCCCCCTGCTGGACCACCTCGCCGCCGTCCATCAGCACCAGGTGGTCCGCGAGACGCAGCGCTTCGTCAATATCATGGGTCACCAGGACAATCGTCCGCCCCAGCAGGCGATGGATGCGCAGCATCTCCTGCTGCAGCGCCTCACGGGTCACCGGGTCGAGGGCGCCGAAGGGCTCATCCATCAGCAGTACCTCCGGGTCTGCCGCCAGCGCCCGCGCCACCCCGACCCGCTGCTGCTGGCCGCCGGAGAGCTGGTGAGGGTAGCGGTCGCGCAGCGTTGCCTCCAGCCCCAGCAGCGCCATCAGCTCGTCGACCCTGTCGGCGATCCTCCCCCGCGGCCATTTTTGCAGCTGCGGCACGGTGGCGATATTCTGCGCCACCGTCCAGTGGGGAAACAGGCCGATGGACTGGATGGCATAGCCCATCCGCCGCCGCAGGGTCAGGAGCGGCTGCTGGCGGATGTCTTCGCCGGCAAAGCGAATCATGCCCCGGTCCGGCTCCAGCAGGCGGTTGATCATTTTCAGCGTCGTCGACTTGCCCGAGCCGGAGGTTCCCACCAGCACCGAGAAAGCGCCTTCGCGCAGCTGCAGGGTCAGGTCCTTCACCGCCGGGTGGCCGGCAAACGCTTTGCTGACCCCTTCAAATTCAATCATTGGCCTCTCCTTTCAGCCAGGCGCCCCACAGGGCGAACAGGGCATCCACGACCACCGCCAGGGCAATGGTCGGCACGACCCCGAGCAGCACCAGATCCAGCGCGCTGCTCAGCAGCCCCTGGAACACCAGCGCGCCAAAGCCGCCGGCGCCGATCAGCGCCGCCACCACCGCCATGCCGACGGTTTGCACGCTGACCACCCGCAGGCTGCGCAACAGCACCGGCATCGCCAGCGGGAGCTGCACCAGACGAAAGCGCTGTCCGGCGCTCATGCCCATCGCCGTCGCGCTCTCCAGCGCATCCCGCGGCACCTGCTGCAGGCCGGTCACCACCCCGCGCACCAGCGGCAGCAGCGCATACAACGTCAGGGCGATCAGGGCCGGCGCCACGCCGGTCCCGGAGACGCCCAGCTCGCCCAGCGCCGGGAAATAGCGCGCCAGACCGGCAAGCGGGGCAATCAGCAGGCCGAACAGCGCCACCGACGGGATAGTCTGGATCACATTGAGCACGGTGAAGGCCGGCGCCTGCCAGCGCGGACGCCGCCAGAGCCATACCCCCAGCGGCAGGCCAATGATCAGGCCCGGCAGCAGGGTGCCAAACAGCAGAAGCAGATGCTGGCGCAGGGCGTCGTCAAACACCTCCTGGCGGTTGGCATACTCCTTCAGCAGCGAGAGCTGATCGAGCGCCCCGGCGGCGAGCAGGATGATGGGCAGAAGCCAGACTTGCGCATTGAGCAGCCAGCGCCACAGCGGCCGGGCGGTAAGATGACGAATGGCCTCGCTGGCCAGCAGCAGGCAGAGCGCCAGCGACAGCCACAGACCGCTGCCGGGCGAGGTGCGCGCCAGCGGCGAGCCGTGCCGGGAGAGCTCAATCGCCGCCTGGCCGCTGCCCCAGATAAGCAGCGGGAAGAGCAGTTCGGCCAGCAGCAGATGGAGAAGCGGCGCAACCCTGCCCGGCAGCCAGCAGAGCAGGATCCCGGCGAGGGCTGCCGCCAGCTGAACGCCGGCGAGCCAGGGCATCACCTGCCACAGCCCGCGCCCTTCCCCGGAGAGTAAGCGATTCGGCGCGTAAGCGATAAACGGCAGCGCCAGCGTAACCAGCAGCAGGCCTGTCAGCAGCAGGCCGACGCGGTGAGTACAGCGAATGGTCACCGGTGGCTTACTTCAGCAGGCCTTTCTGCTGCAGATAATCTGCCGCCACGCGCTTCGCATCCTGGCCTTCCACCGCGATGCGGGCGTTGAGCTGCTGCAGGGTCTTTTCATCGAGGCTGGCGAAGACCGGCTTCAGCCAGTCGGCGATCTGCGGGTAGGCTTTAAGCACCGCCTCGCGCACCACCGGCGTCGGGGCGTAAATCGGCTGCACGCCCTGCGGGTCGCTCAGCGTCTGTAACCCCAGAGCCGCCACCGGGCCGTCGGTGCCGTAGGCCATCGCCGCGTTGACGCCGGAGGTCTGCTGCGCCGCCGCTTTGATGGTCACCGCCGTATCGCCCCCGGCCAGCGACAGCAGCTGGTTCTGGTTGAGTTTGAAGTCATACGCTTTTTCAAACGCCGGCAGCGCGTCCGGGCGTTCAATAAACTCCGCCGAAGCCGCCAGCTTAAATTCGCCGCCCTGCTGCAGATAGCGGCTGAGGTCGGCCAGCGAGGTCAGATGATTTTTCTCCGCCAGCTCCTGGCGCACGGCGAGGGTCCAGGTGTTGTTAGCCGGCGCCGGGGTGAGCCATACCAGCTGATGTTTCTCCTGATCCAGGCGTTTCACCTTCTCATAGCCCTGCCGGGCATTCTTCCATGCCGGGTCGTTTTCATCTTTAAAGAAGAAAGCGCCATTGCCGGTATACTCCGGATAGATATCCAGCTCGCCGGCGACAATCGCCCCGCGCACCACCGGCGTGGTACCGAGCTGGATTTTATTAATCGTTTTGACGCCGTGGTTTTCCAGCACCTGCTGGATCATATTGCCCAGCAGCGCCCCTTCGGTATCAATTTTCGAGCCGACCTTCACCGGCTCCGCCGCCTGCAGCGGCACACTTATCAGGGCGGCCAGCGCCAGCGCGCCGGACCATTTCGTCGCCATCTTCATCCCGCTTCCCTCAGTTCTTTTGCGCTTCGCTTACAGAAGCTTAAGAGAAAAGCGTAGTCCATTTGCCAGCGATACGAAAAAGAAAAGGCCGATTAATCGGCCTTTAACGTGTGACGTTGGGCTTAAGGGCTCTGCCTTACAACAGCTCAAACTCGCTCTGCTGCACGCGGGCGGAGTCCACGCCGATAAAGACATTGAATTTGCCCGGCTCAGCGACGTATTTCATCTGCTGGTTCCAGAACTTCAGCGCGTCGACGTCGATCGGGAAGCTGACGGTTTGCGTTTCACCCGGCTTGAGGGTGACCTTTTTAAAGCCGCGCAGCATTTTCACCGGCCGGCTCATGGAGGCGGTGACGTCCTGCAGATACAGCTGAATGACCGTCGCCCCTTCGCGTTTGCCGGTGTTGGTCACCTGCACGCTGGCGGTCACGCTGCCGTCGCGCGGCAGGGTGGCCGACGACATGGTGACATCGGAGACGCTAAAGGTGGTGTAGCTCAGGCCGTAGCCAAACGGGTACAGCGGGCCGTTGGCCTCATCGAAGTAACGCGAGGTGTACTTGTTCGGCTTCTCCGGATTATACGGCCGACCGGTATTCAGATGGCTGTAGTAGGTTGGGATCTGCCCCACCGAGCGCGGGAAGGACATCGGCAGCTTGCCCGACGGGTTATAGTCGCCAAACAGCACGTCGGCGATGGCATGCCCGCCTTCGGTGCCGGCAAACCAGGTCTCCAGCAGCGCATCGGCTTGCTGATCCTCTTTCACCAGCGCCAGCGGACGGCCGTTCATCAGCACCAGCACCAGCGGTTTGCCGGTGGCTTTGAGGGCGGCAATCAGATTGCGCTGGCTCTGCGGCAGGGTGATGTCGGTCCGGCTGGAGGCCTCATGGGCCATCCCCTGCGCCTCGCCCACTACGGCGACCACCACGTCGGCTTGCTTCGCCGCCGCGACGGCTTCGTCGATCATTTCCTGCGGCGAGCGCGGGTCAACCTGCACTGCTTTCTCATACAGATTGAGGAAATCGACAATGCCTTTGTCGTCGGTAACGTTCGCCCCTTTGGCGTAAATCACTTTGCCGTTATCGCCCAGCGCTTCTTTGATGCCGGTCAGGACGGTCACCGACTGATCGGCCACGCCCGCCGCCGACCAGCTGCCCATCATGTCGCGTTTGCTGTCCGCCAGCGCGCCCACCACCGCGATAGTGCCGGATTTTTTCAGCGGCAGCGTATCGAGACGGTTTTTCAGCAGCACCAGGCTCTCGCGGGCCACTTCGCGCGCCTCTTTACGATGCAGACGGCTTTCCGCGTTGGTGTCCTGCGGGTCAGAATCTTTTGGTCCCAGGTGGCTGTACGGATCGTTGAACAGCCCCATGTCATATTTGACGTTGAGCACATGTCGGGTGGCGTCATCCAGCTCAGCCATGGTCACCTTGCCGGATTTCACCAGCCCCGGCAGGTATTTGCTGTAATACTCGTCGCTCATGCTCATGTTGATGCCGGACTTCAGCGCCACGCGCACCGCGTCTTCCGGGTCGGAGGCCACGCCGTGCTTGATCAGCTCTTTGATGGCGCCGTGGTCGGAAACCGTGATGCCTTTAAAGCCCCACTGGTCGCGCAGGACATCTTTCAGCAGCCAGGAATCGGCGGTCGCCGGGGTGCCGTTCAGCGAATTCAGGGCCACCATCACCGCGCCGCTGCCGGCATCGAGTCCGGCTTTATACGGCGGCATATAGTCGTTGAACAGACGCTGCGGGCTCATGTCGACCGTGTTGTATTCTTTCCCGCCCTCCACCGCGCCGTAGGCGGCGAAGTGCTTGACGCTGGTCATCACCGAATAGCGGTCAGCAGGGCTCTTGCCCTGCATCGACTCCACCATCGCCTGGCCCATCATCGTGGTCAGATACGTGTCTTCCCCGAAGCCTTCGGAAGCGCGTCCCCAGCGCGGGTCGCGGGAGACGTCGACCATCGGCGCCCAGGTCATGTTCAGCCCGTCATCGGCGGCTTCATAAGCTGACACGCGGCCCACGGTTTTCACCGCGTCGAGGTTAAACGACGAGGCCAGACCGAGGCTTATTGGGAAGACAGTGCGCTGGCCGTGCAGCACATCGTAGGCAAAGAACAGCGGGATCTTCAGGCGGCTAAGCTGCATCACCTGATCCTGCATAACGCGGATATCCGGACGGGTGACGGTGTTAAAAATCGCTCCCACCTGGCCCGCTTTGATCATCTCGCGGATCGCTTCTTTCGGGTTATCCGGGCCGACGCTTATCAGACGCAGCTGGCCGATTTTCTCGTCCACGGTCATTTTTTTCAGCAGGTCGGTAACAAAGGCATCCCGCGCCTGCGGGGTCAGGGGGTGGTTACCAAACAGTTCATCCGCCAGCGCGGGTTGCAGCGCCAGACTCACGGCGACGCCTACAGTGCAGAGCCATTTCATTGTTATCTCGCTTTTTCTCAGACGGGGACTTGGTAAAACATAATAAAAACCGCAGTTTGCCATATATATAAACAACGCGCCCGCAGAATGCTAAGGTTCTTCTCTGATTTTTGCGAAACATTCATGCATCAAATTGTCATACAAAGCGCTATGCTTATCCTCGATATTTCGCGCACCACCACAAGGAGTGGAACATGTCATCTGCACCCACTAACACCCATAAAACGTTTCTGGCTGACCTGGCGCGCCTGGTTGGCCCTTCGCATCTGCTGACCGACCCGGCAAAAACCCAGCGCTACCGCAAAGGCTTCCGCTCCGGCCAGGGCGAAGCGCTGGCGGTTGTCTTTCCCGGCACCCTGCTGGAACTCTGGCGCGTACTTAACGCCTGCGTCGACGCCGATAAAATCATTTTGATGCAGGCGGCCAACACCGGCCTGACCGAAGGCTCCACCCCCAACGGCAATGATTACGATCGCGAGATCGTGATTATCAGCACCCTGCGCCTGGATAAGCTGCATCTGCTGGACAAAGGCGAGCAGGTGCTGGCCTGGCCCGGCACCACTCTCTATTCACTGGAAAAAGCGCTGAAACCGCTGGGGCGCGAGCCGCACTCGGTGATCGGCTCATCGTGCATCGGCGCGTCGGTGATCGGCGGGATCTGCAACAATTCCGGCGGCTCCCTGGTGCAGCGCGGGCCAGCCTATACCGAGATGTCGCTGTTCGCGCAGATTGACGCCGACGGTAAGCTGAAGCTGGTCAACCATCTGGGCATCGATCTCGGCAGTACGCCGGAGCAGATCCTCAGCCGACTCGACGACGAGCGGATCAGCGATAGCGATGTGCTGCACGATGGCCGTCACGCCCACGATCACGACTATGTTACCCGCGTGCGCGATGTCGATGCCGACACCCCGGCGCGCTACAACGCCGACCCGGACCGCCTGTTCGAATCCTCCGGCTGCGCCGGTAAACTGGCGGTTTTCGCCGCGCGTCTCGATACCTTCCCGGCGGAGAAGCGCCAGCAGGTGTTTTACATTGGCACCAATCAGCCGCAGGTATTGACCGAGATCCGCCGCCATATCCTCGCCGAGTTCCAGCATCTGCCGGTGGCCGGGGAATATATGCACCGCGATATTTACGATATCGCCGAGAAGTATGGCAAAGACACCTTCCTGATGATCGACAAGCTCGGCACCGACAAAATGCCGTTCTTCTTCACCATGAAGGGGCGCACCGACGCGATGCTGGAGAAAGTGTCGCTGTTTAAGCCGCACTTTACCGACCGCTTTATGCAGAAGCTCGGCCACGTCTTCCCGGCGCATTTACCGGAGCGGATGAAAACCTGGCGCGACAAATATGAACACCATCTGCTGCTGAAGATGGCCGGCGACGGCATCGAAGAAGCGCAGCGCTGGCTGACGGCGTACTTCCAACAGGCCGAGGGGGAGTTCTTCGCCTGCACGCCGGAGGAAGGCAGCAAAGCGTTCCTCCATCGCTTTGCCGCCGCGGGCGCGGCGATCCGCTATCAGGCGGTGCATGCTGACGAGGTGGAAGATATTCTGGCGCTGGATATCGCCCTGCGCCGTAACGATACCGAGTGGTTCGAACATCTGCCGCCGGAGATCGACAGCCAGCTGGTGCATAAGCTCTACTATGGCCACTTTATGTGCCATGTATTCCATCAGGATTACATCGTCAAGAAAGGGGTCGACGCCCATGCGCTGAAGGAGCAGATGCTGGCGTTGCTGAAAGCCCGCGGCGCCCAGTACCCGGCGGAGCATAACGTGGGTCATCTGTATGAAGCGCCGGAGAGCCTGCAGCAGTTCTATCGCCAGAACGATCCGACCAACAGCATGAACCCGGGGATCGGCAAAACCAGCAAGCAGAAATACTGGGGTGAAGCGGCCCCGACGCCGGCCTCCCCGACGGATCCGCAATAATCGGCGGCAGGACTATTCAGCCTGGCGCTTCTGTATTACGCTGCACGCCGGAGAATGTCTCTCCGGCAGATTCAGGAGCGCCGCCATGCCTGCAGAGGCCCCGTTACTCGACAGTGATTTAGAAATTCGTGAAGCGCTGCCCGACGATGCGCACGCCATCGCCGCGCTGTATGTCTGGCACGTGCTCAATGGCCGCGCCTCATTCGAAGAGATCCCCCCCACCGTTGACGAAATGCGTAAACGGATCCAGACCGTGCGCGATAACGGGCTGCCCTGGCTGGTAGCGCTGTGGCGCGGGGCTATCGTCGGCTACTGCTACGCCACTTTCTATCGCCCGCGCCCGGCCTATCGCTACACCCTCGAAGAATCGATCTACGTGGAATCCGGAATGGGCGGGCGCGGCATCGGCAGCGCGCTGCTGTCGCGGCTGATCGCCGAATGCGAGAAAGGCCCATGGCGGCAGATGCTGGCGATCATCGGCGATGGCCATAATAATGCCGGCTCGCTGGCGATCCATAAAAAGTTCGGTTTTACCGTGGCAGGTCAGCTGCGCAGCGTCGGCTATAAGATGGGCGACTGGCGGGATACGTTGATTATGCAGCGCGCGCTGGGTGACGGCGACTGGACGCTGCCGGAGTAATATTCGGCGTCACATCCCGCGGCTCGCGGCATAAACGCCCCAGCCCGATTGCCCGGCGGCGCTGCGCTTGCCGGGCCTACTAAGGGGCGGAACCCGGCGCCAAATAACGTAGGCCGGATAAGGCGTTAGCCGCCATCCGGCACA
>NZ_JBEAJA010000045.1:0-83718 GCF_040064755.1 Klebsiella sp. GB_Kp056
GCGCATTATAGGGAGTAATTCTGAGGTGACAAGGGGAAATGCAAAAAAACTTTTCGTTCGCTCGCTTTTCCATCAAGACGCTGTTTAAACGCCCTGTTTGCGGATCATTTGCGCGATTTCTCGGGCAAATCGGGAGACCTGTTGCCAGTCGGTATAGACCACTTCTTTACGGGTATCCGTTTCGCCCCCGGTCATTTTCATAATCAGGCGGATCATAAACCGATCGTACCAGCGGTAACGCGGGTAACGTAGCGCCCCGGCAAACACCGCGCAGCTCTGCGGCTGCCACAGCGAGTTGAGCAGAAACTTGCGCGTATAGCTGTTGGTCTGCGGCGTGCGCTTCTCGGGTTTGCGCGCAACCAGGTTCACCGAAAAGAATGCCCCCGGCAGCGCCTGCAATGCTGCAAGGTGCTTTTTCACAAAGCGGTCCACCGCCGGATGAAAGTGTCCGTAGCGAATCGACGCGCCAATCACCACGCGATCATAATGATGCCATTCCACGTCATCGGTACGGTTCAGATTCAGGGTGTCCGCATCGATACCCAGCTCTTTAAGCTCAGAGGCGAGAAACGAAGCGATTTCACGTGTCTGCCCGTCGCGGGTGGAAAAGAGAATTAAAGTTTTCACGAGCACTCCTGTTATTCGCGCCAGAAAGTGGGAGTAAAGAGCACCAGTAAGGTGAACACTTCCAGACGACCAAACAGCATATTAGCAATCAGGATCCATTTCGCGACCGGGTTCATGGTGGCAAAGTTGTCCGCGACGACGCCGAGCCCAGGCCCGAGGTTATTCAATGTCGCCACCACGGAGGCGAAAGCGGAGAAGTCATCCACCCCGGTGGCGATAATAGCCAGCATACTAATGATAAAGACCAGCGCATAGGCGGAGAAGAATCCCCATACCGCTTCCAGAATACGTTCCGGCAGCGCGCGGTTACCTAATTTAATGCTATACACCGCATTCGGGTGAACCAGACGCTTAAGCTCACGGTTGCCCTGCTTGAACAGCAACAGGATACGGATAACCTTTAAGCCACCGCCCGTAGAGCCTGCGCAGCCGCCGATAAATGCGGAGCACAGCAGAAGCACCGGCAGGAACAGCGGCCAGCGCGCAATGCTATCGGTGGTGAATCCCGCGGTGGTCGCCATCGACACCACCTGGAAAAACGCCTGATTCAGCGTCGTCAGCACCGAGCCGTACACGTTATGAAGCCATAGCACCAGCGTACAGACGATGACCAGCGTCAACTGGACGCCAATGAACATTCGAAACTCAGGGTCGCGCCAGTACACCTTCAGGCTGCGTCCGCTCAACAACGAAAAATGCAGACCGTAGTTACAGCCGGAGATCAGCAGGAAGATGGCAATGATGGAGTTGATCATCGGGCTGTTGAAATAGCCGACGCTGGCATCATGAGTCGAGAAACCGCCGATGGCGATGGTGGCGAAGCTGTGCCCTATCGCATCGAAGGCCGGCATACCGGCAAACCATAGCGCCAATGCGCAGGCGACCGTCAGTAACACATAGATGAGCCACAATGTCTTTGCCGTCTCGGCGATGCGCGGGCGCATCTTGTTATCTTTCAGCGGGCCGGGCATTTCCGCACGGTAGAGCTGCATCCCCCCGACGCCGAGGATAGGCAGAATCGCCACCGCCAGCACAATGATCCCCATACCGCCGAACCACTGCAGCATCTGCCGATAAAAGAGGATAGCGTGCGGGAGCGAGTCCAGCCCCACCAGGGTGGTCGCCCCGGTCGTCGTCAGGCCGGAAAATGACTCGAAGAAGGCATCCGTCACCGTCAGGTTCGGCTGTTCGGCGAAAATAAAGGGCAAGGCCCCTACGCTACCCAGCACGGTCCAGAACAGCACCACGATCAGAAATCCTTCACGGGATTTCAGTTCCCCCTTTTGCTTACGGTTCGGCCACCACAGCATGGAGCCGATCGCCAGAGCGACAAAAAAAGTTTGAGTGAAGGCCCGTCCCGCGCCATCGCGATATATCAGGGCCACTAATCCCGGGACGATCATCGTCCCCGAAAACAAGATGACCAGCAGTCCAACGATTCGGGTTATGGCGCGAAAATGCATCTCTGGCGCTTCCTTTGATAGGCAAAAAAACAGAGGGGATTATTCGTTAATCTTCAGCAATTGCAATGAACCGCGACTAAAATCAGCCAGTTTTGCTGAAAAAGCCGCCACTTCAGCCTGGGGAAGCGCCACGCGCAGCCGAACCGACGCCAGATATTCGCTTTCAACGACGTTGCCGGAAAATTGGGCGAGCAGCGCTTCGACGCCGGCCAGTTGCCCATATTCACATTGCAAAGTATATGCCGTTAACGGCGTCTTGCGCAGTGTCGTCAACTGCGCCAGCGCCTGATGAACACCGCCGCCATAGGCTTTCACCAGGCCGCCGGTGCCCAGCAGGATACCACCGTAGTAACGCACGACGACAGCGGTTATCTCGCCGACGCCGCTTCCCATCAGCTGCGCCAGCATCGGTTTACCCGCCGTTCCCGCCGGTTCGCCATCATCAGAAAACCCAAGCTGTTGCGAATCATCAGGCGGTCCGGCGACCCACGCCACGCAGTGGTGACGGGCATCGGGGTGATCCGCTCTGACGGACTCGACAAAGGCTTTCGCCGCCGCCACGCCGTCGGTATGCGCCAACAGCGTGATAAAACGGCTCTTTTTGATCTCCTCAACGACGGAAACGGGCGCCGCCGGGATTAACCAGCTCTCCATTAGGCCAGCTTCAGATCGCGCGTCATGTTTTCGATACTGTTTTCGTGAACCACCACATTATCTTCGATACGGATCCCGCCGAATGGCTTCATGGCGTCAATTTTTTGCCAGTTGAAGTGTTTGCTGAACGGGCCTTCACGCCACGGCGCCAGTAACGACTCGATAAAGTAGATGCCGGGTTCAATGGTCAACACCATACGCGGCTCGATAATACGGGTGCAGCGCAGATACGGGTATTTCGCTGGCGCCGCCAGATGCGTACCGGAGTCGTCTTGCATAAAGCCAGCAACATCATGCACCTGCAGACCCAGCGGATGACCAATCCCGTGCGGCATAAATGGCCCGGTCAGATCGTTTTCCACCATCGCCTCTTCGCTCATGTCAGTGACTAACTGGTGTTTACGCAGCAGCTTCGCAATACGCTGGTGGAACTGGATATGGTAATCGACGTAGCGAGTCCCGGCTTTCATGGTGCTAATCAGCGCCAGCTGCTCGTCGTTAACGTCTTTAATCAGATGGGCGAAATCGTTATCGCCGTGTGCCGCCCAGGTCCGCGTCAGATCCGCAGCATAGCCGTTATATTCCGCACCGGCGTCGAGCAGGAAGCTGCGCATTTCCGCCGGAGCGCGGTGGTCCAGTTTGGTGTAGTGCAGGACAGAAGCATGCTCGTTCAGCGCCACGATGTTGCTGTAAGGCACGTCGGTATCGCGGTGACCGGTTGCGGTAAGATAGGCCTGATTGATATCGAATTCGCTCATCCCGGACTGAAAAGCTTCATAGGCCGCACGATGACCATTCACCGCCGACTTCTGCGCTTCACGCATACAGGCCAGCTCGTAATCGGTTTTGTAAGCCCGGTAGTAATGCAGATAATCGATAACCCCTTTCGGGTTGATCTTATCCGCGGCGATTCCCAGACCCAGCGCGCGCTCCGGAACCGGCCCGATATAACCAATATTTCCGCGAGCGGCAGGCAGTTGGCTGCCGATGCCATCGGCCTTCGGCAGCGCGACCACATCGACCTCTTCGGTCCAGAACGAGGTCGGCAGCGGCTCAACGTTATGCCAGTAATCAACCGGCAGATAGAACCACAGCTTCGGTTTATTCACACCGTCCACCAGCAACCAGCAGTTAGGCACCTGAGTCACCGGCACCCAGGCTTTGAACTGCGGATTGACCTTGAACGGGTACGGATGGTCATCAAGGAAGACGTTAACCAGCTCGCCGGAGTGAATCAGCAGAGCATCCATCTGAAAACGGGACAGGACGTCGCGGGTACGTTCTTGTAGGGTAACAATATGATTTTTATAGAGCGCGGCCAGGGATTCCATCTTTTGTCCTTTGCTTTTATGGGATCGTGATACTCCGCATCTTAGCACATCGACCTGCGTGCGGGTGATTTCCACCGGATGTGATCCGACCAGCAATTATTTAAAGAGTAATTTGCAATTCTTTAACATAAATTCCACACTCCGTTTCATCTGGTATGACCAGATCATATTGCTGGATTCAGGAGACTGACATGCTCTACAAAGGCGACACCCTGTACCTCGACTGGCTGGAAGATGGCATCGCCGAACTGGTGTTCGATGCCCCAGGTTCGGTCAACAAGCTTGATACCGCAACCGTAGCCAGCCTCGGTCATGCGCTGGACGTACTGGAAAAACAAAACGATCTCAAAGGCCTGATGCTGCGCTCTGAAAAAGCGGCGTTTATCGTCGGCGCGGATATTACGGAATTCCTCTCACTGTTCCTGGTCCCTGAGGAGCAGTTAAGCCAATGGCTGCATTTTGCTAACAGCGTCTTCAACCGTCTGGAAGATCTTCCGGTCCCCACTGTCTCCGCCGTCAACGGTTACGCGCTGGGCGGCGGTTGTGAATGCGTCCTGGCGACCGATTATCGCCTGGCGACGCCGGATCTGCGCATTGGTCTGCCGGAAACCAAACTCGGCATTATGCCAGGCTTCGGCGGCTCAGTCCGTTTGCCGCGCCTGCTCGGCGCCGACAGCGCGCTGGACATCATTGCTGCCGGGAAAGATGTCGGTGCCGATCAAGCGCTGAAAATCGGCCTGGTGGATGGCGTAGTTGCTGCCGACAAACTGCGCGACGGCGCGCTGGCGATCCTGCGCCAGGCGATTCAGGGCGACCTGGACTGGAAAGCGAAACGTCAACCGAAGCTGGAGCCGCTGAAGCTCAGCAAAATTGAAGCGACGATGAGTTTCACCATCGCCAAAGGCATGGTCGCGCAAACCGCCGGGAAGCATTATCCGGCGCCGATCACCGCGGTGAAAACCATTGAAGCCGCCGCGCGTCTTGGTCGTGAAGAGGCCCTGGTGCTGGAAAATAAAAGCTTTGTCCCGCTGGCTCATACCAATGAGGCCCGCGCGCTGGTCGGTATCTTCCTCAACGACCAGTACGTCAAAGCGAAAGCGAAAAAACTGACCAAAGATGTCGAAACGCCGAAGCAGGCCGCCGTCCTGGGCGCGGGCATTATGGGCGGCGGCATCGCTTATCAGTCGGCGTGGAAAGGCGTGCCGGTCATCATGAAGGACATCAACGATAAATCGCTGACGCTCGGCATGACCGAAGCGGCGAAGCTACTGAATAAACAGCTGGAACGCGGCAAAATCGACGGTCTGAAGCTGGCCGGAGTAATAAGCACCATTCAGCCGACGCTGGAGTATAGCGGTTTTGATCGCGTGGACGTGGTCGTTGAAGCGGTGGTGGAAAACCCGAAAGTGAAGAAAGCGGTGCTGGCGGAAACGGAAGATAAAATCCGCCCGGATACCGTGCTGGCGTCCAACACCTCAACGATCCCCATCAGCGAGCTGGCCAGCGTTCTGCAGCGCCCGGAAAACTTCTGCGGCATGCACTTCTTTAACCCGGTGCATCGCATGCCGCTGGTAGAAGTGATCCGCGGCGAAAAAACCTCGGATAAGACCATTGCCAAAGTCGTCGCCTGGGCCAGCAAAATGGGCAAGACGCCAATCGTGGTCAATGATTGTCCCGGTTTCTTCGTCAACCGCGTGCTGTTCCCCTACTTCGCCGGCTTCAGCCAGCTGCTGCGCGACGGGGCGGATTTCCGCAAAGTCGACAAAGTGATGGAGAAACAGTTTGGCTGGCCGATGGGCCCGGCCTATCTGCTGGACGTGGTCGGCATCGACACCGCGCACCATGCTCAGGCGGTCATGGCGGCGGGCTTCCCGCAGCGGATGCAGAAAGATTATCGCGACGCCATCGACGCCCTGTTTGACGCCAACCGTTTCGGCCAGAAGAACGGCCTCGGCTTCTGGCGCTATAAAGACGACAGCAAAGGTAAGCCGAAGAAAGAAGAAGATGCCGCCGTCGACAGCCTGCTGGCCGACGTCAGCCAGCCGAAGCGCGATTTCAGCGATGAAGAGATTATCGCCCGCATGATGATCCCGATGGTTAACGAAGTCGTCCGCTGCCTGGAAGAAGGCATTATCGCCAGCCCGGCGGAAGCAGATATGGCGCTGGTATACGGCCTCGGCTTCCCTCCGTTCCACGGCGGCGCCTTCCGCTGGCTGGATACCATCGGCAGCGCGAAGTATCTCGATATGGCGCAGCAGTACCAGCACCTTGGGCCGCTGTATGAAGTCCCTGCCGGTCTGCGTGACAAAGCGCGCCATAACGAAGCGTATTATCCCCAGGTAGAGCCAGCCCGTCCGGTTGGCGCTCTGAAAACGGCTTAAGGAGTCACAATGGAACAGGTTGTCATTGTCGATGCTATTCGCACCCCGATGGGCCGTTCAAAGGGCGGCGCATTTCGCCACGTGCGCGCGGAAGACCTCTCCGCGCACCTGATGCGTAGCCTGCTGTCGCGCAACCCGTCGCTTGAGGCAAGCGCGATAGACGATATCTACTGGGGCTGCGTACAGCAAACCCTCGAGCAGGGTTTTAACATCGCCCGTAACGCGGCGCTGCTGGCGGAGATCCCGCATTCGGTACCGGCAAACACGGTTAACCGTCTGTGCGGTTCTTCCATGCAGGCGCTGCACGATGCCGCGCGCATGATCATGACCGGCGATGCCAGCGTTTGCCTGATTGGCGGCGTGGAGCACATGGGCCATGTGCCGATGAGCCACGGCGTCGATTTCCACCCGGGCCTGAGTCGCAACGTGGCGAAGGCGGCAGGGATGATGGGGCTGACCGCTGAAATGCTGGCGCGTCTGCACGGCATTAGCCGGGAAATGCAGGATCAGTTCGCCGCGCGCTCCCACGCCCGCGCCTGGGCTGCGACCCAGTCCGGCGCATTCAAAGCCGAGATTATCCCCACCGGCGGCCACGATGCCGATGGCGTACTGAAGTCCTTTAACTATGACGAAGTGATCCGCCCGGAAACCACCGTCGAGACGCTGTCTACCCTGAGGCCGGCGTTTGACCCGGTGACCGGTACGGTAACGGCGGGTACCTCTTCCGCCCTTTCCGATGGCGCGGCGGCGATGCTGCTGATGAGCGAAAGTCGCGCCCGCGAACTGGGGCTGAAGCCACGCGCCCGCGTCCGTTCGATGGCGGTGGTCGGCTGCGACCCGTCCATTATGGGCTATGGCCCGGTTCCCGCCTCGAAGCTGGCGCTGAAAAAAGCGGGCTTATCCACCAGCGATATCGACGTCTTTGAAATGAATGAGGCCTTTGCCGCGCAGATCCTGCCGTGCATTAAAGATCTGGGCCTGATGGAGCAGATCGATGAGAAGATCAACCTTAACGGCGGGGCGATCGCGCTCGGTCATCCGCTGGGTTGTTCCGGGGCGCGTATAAGCACCACGTTGATCAATCAGATGGAGCGTAAAGATGCCCAGTTCGGCCTCGCCACCATGTGCATTGGCCTGGGACAAGGGATCGCCACCGTGTTTGAGCGGGTGTAAATTTACAAAAGGGTATCTCACAGCCAATGGCGTCAGAACAAGGCGGCAAGCGAGCGAATCCCGATGAGCTTACTGAAGTAAGTGATTCGGGTGAGCGAGCGCAGCCGACGCAGTTATGACGTCATTGGCGAAGAGAGACAGTTTAGTTGCCGTTCTTCCCGCCTGTCAGGGGCGGGTTTTTTATTTGCAGATATCAGATAAAGGCAAACGCGTCGCCAAACAGGCGATCTTCGCGCGCGCCGCGTTCGTTGCAGAACAGGTCGCGAGCAATCTTGGCCATCTCAAAACGCCCGGCAATATAGATATCGTGATCGGCCAGGGTACCGTAATCCTGCAGCACCGCGGTCAGCACGGTGCCGGAACGCCCACGCCAGCCCTCTTCCGGCTGCTCAACCACCGGCTCAATGCGCAGATTCGGATGTTTGACGCTCAAGGCTTCCAGCTCAGCCAGATCGTACAGATGTTTGGTCTCGCGGCCGCCCCAGTAAATCGCGATATCGCGCTGAGGATTGCGTGACAGCGCGGTCAGCAGAATAGAACGCACATAAGAGAAGCCGGTGCCGCCGGCAATCAAAATCAGCGGGCGGTCTTCATCTTCACGCAGCCAGGCTTCGCCATGCGGGATATCAACCTCAATTTCGCGCTCTTTCAGGATGCGATCCATGACCGCCATCGCGTACAGATTGAGCTCCGAGGCGCCGATATGCAGTTCGATAAATTCCTGTTCCGCCGGCGTGGAGGCCATGGAGAATGGGCGTTTGTCGCGCTCATCCATTACCACCATCAGATACTGGCCAGCGCGGAAAGAGAATGCCGCTTCCGGTACTAATCGAACACGATACACGGTATCGGTAATCGCCTCCACCGAGGTCACTTTACAGCTTAAGGTTGTCATGCGTCCCCTCTGTCGGGTCTATAGAGCAAAACAGCGGCGTTAGCCCCGCTTACTGTTGTTTAAAGATGGCCAGATCATCCCAGATGGCGTCAATGCGCGCCGTGACGGCAGGATCTTTTTTGATTGGGCGACCCCATTCACGCTGGGTTTCGCCAGGCCATTTATTGGTGGCATCCAGCCCCATTTTTGAACCCAGGCCGGAAACCGGCGAGGCAAAATCCAGATAATCAATTGGCGTATTCTCTACCAGTACCGTATCACGAGCTGGGTCCATACGGGTAGTGATCGCCCAAATCACATCGTTCCAGTCGCGGGCGTTGACATCGTCATCGCAGACAATCACGAATTTGGTATACATAAACTGGCGCAGGAACGACCAGACGCCCATCATCACGCGCTTGGCATGGCCTGCATACTGTTTTTTCATCGTCACCACCGCCAGGCGGTAGGAGCACCCTTCCGGCGGCAGATAGAAATCGACGATTTCCGGAAACTGTTTTTGCAGGATCGGGACGAAGACTTCATTCAGCGCTACGCCCAGCACCGCAGGCTCATCCGGCGGACGGCCGGTATAGGTCGAATGATAAATCGCGTCTTCACGTTGGGTAATATGGGTGACCGTAAACACCGGGAACTGGTCTACTTCATTGTAGTAGCCGGTATGGTCGCCATACGGACCTTCCGGCGCCATCTCCCCGGCCTCGATATAACCTTCCAGCACAATCTCTGCGCTGGCAGGCACTTCAAGATCGTTCGAGACGCATTTCACCACTTCGGTTTTGGTACCGCGCAGCAGCCCGGCAAAGGCATATTCCGACAAAGTATCCGGCACCGGGGTCACCGCGCCAAGAATGGTCGCTGGGTCGGCGCCGAGCGCCACAGAAACCGGGAAGCGTTCGCCCGGACGCGCCGCGCTCCACTCCTGGAAATCCAGTGCGCCGCCGCGATGAGACAGCCAGCGCATAATCAGTTTGTTTTTGCCAATCAGCTGCTGGCGATAAATCCCCAGGTTCTGCCGCTCTTTGTGCGGCCCGCGGGTCACCGTCAGCCCCCAGGTGATCAGCGGCGCGGCATCGTCCGGCCAGCAGGTCATAATCGGGATTTTCCTCAGGTCGACGTCATCGCCCTGGATGATTTTTTGCTGGCAGGGGGCGCCGCGCAGACGTTTGGTCGGCATATTCAGCACTTGTTTAAACTGCGGCAGCTTATCAAACAGATCGCGGAAACCTTTGGGCGGCTCAGGCTCTTTCAGAAAGGCTAACAGCTTACCCACCTCGCGCAGCGAACTGACGTCCTCCTGACCCATCCCCAGCGCCACGCGCCGCGGCGTGCCGAACAGGTTGCACAGCACCGGCATGGTATAGCCTTTCGGATTCTCAAACAGCAACGCCGGACCGCCGGCGCGCAGGGTGCGGTCGGCAATTTCGGTGATTTCCAGGTGGGGATCGACCGGCAGAGTGATACGTTTTAGTTCGCCCTGTTGTTCCAGGAGTGTCAGAAAGTCGCGAAGATCGTGATATTTCATGAAAGTGTTATTGACCTCTCTACAGGCGGCTAATTATACGGTGTTCAACGGCGAGATGCTGTAATTTTGTTAAATTAGCGTGAAAGAACGCTGAAATTTGGATTTCAATTATAATGGCTTTCGCGATTACACCAGCCATTTGTTATGCTTGCCGTTATTAGAAGTGGAATGAGTCATTATGCAAGCCTGGTACTTACTGTATTGCAAACGTGGGCAGCTACAACGAGCCCAGGAACATCTGGAACGTCAGTCAGTTAACTGCCTGATGCCGACGATTGCGCTGGAAAAAATCATTCGCGGTAAACGCACCATGGTCAGCGAACCGCTGTTCCCGAACTACCTGTTTATTGAGTTCGATCCAGAGGTGATTCATACCACCACCATCAGCGCCACCCGCGGGGTTAACAACTTCGTGCGCTTTGGCGCCCTACCCGCTATCGTCCCCTCGGCGGTCATCCATCAGCTCTCTATCTATAAACCGGAAGGCATCACCGACCCGGAAACGCCGCATGAGGGCGATAGCGTACTGATCACCGACGGCGCGTTCGAAGGCTTACAGGCTATCTTTACCGAGCCGGACGGTGAAGCACGCTCTATGTTGCTGTTAAACCTGCTGAATAAGCAAGTCCTGCAGAGCGTTAAAAACACCGATTTCCAGAAAATCTAAGCGCCGATAACGTCGACGCCAAACAGCGCTCTGACGTTTGCGTCCGTTTGCGTCTCAAGCCACTGCGCCTCCTCGCCGCGCCAGGCCGCGACGCTGGCCAGGATATGCGGCAAATATGCGGGCTCGTTACGACGCGAGGCGGGTTTCGGCTTGAGGTCGCGCGGCAGCAGATAGGGCGCATCGGTCTCCAGCAGCAGACGTTCCGCCGGGATCGCCGGCAGTAGCTCTCGCAGCTCGAGCCCGCGCCGCTCATCGCACACCCAACCGGTAATGCCGATAAACAGCCCCAGATCCAGACATTCCTGCACCTCGCTGCGGCTGCCGGTAAAGCAGTGCAGCACCGCGCCCGGGATCTTCCCAAGCCAGGGTTTAAGTAGCGTCAGAAACCGGTCGTGGGCGTCGCGGCAGTGTAAAAACACCGGTATCGACAGCTCGGCGGCCAGCGCCAGTTGGGCGCTGAATGCCGCCTCCTGCTCCTGCGGCGTGGAGAAATTACGATTAAAATCCAGACCGCATTCCCCTATCGCCACCACCTGCGGCTCGCGGGCAAGGACATAAATCGCCTCGGCGACCGCTGGCGTCCAGCTGCTGCCGTCATGGGGATGAACCCCCGCCGTGGACCAGCAGCCGGCGTAATGGCTCGCCATTCTCTGCGCCTGCTGGCTCTCCGGCAAATTTGTGCCGGTCAGCAGCATGCCGTGGACACCCGCCGACCGGGCGCGCGCCACCACCTCATCATGGTCGCGGGCAAACTGCGAACTGGTCAGATTAACGCCGATATCAAACATGATCGCTCCATATGACAACCGCCCTGACGGGCGGTTGGCGGTATTACTCTTCTCTGTGCTCAGCGGCTTCAGCTTCGGCCGCGGCATCGTCATCGCGTGTCAGGCGCTTCCCGGTGTAGAAGCGGGCGAAGAACACCCCGACTTCAAACAGACAGTACATCGGAATGGCCAGCAGCGTCTGCGAGAACACGTCCGGCGGCGTCAGCAGCATGCCCACCACGAAGGCGCCCACCAGCACATACGGCCGTTTTTTGCGCAGCTCTTCCGGCGTAGTGACGCCCATCCAGCAGAGCAGCACAATGGCGACCGGCACCTCAAAAGAGACCCCGAACGCCATAAACAGCGCCATCACGAAGTCGAGATAGCTGCGGATATCGGTCGAGACCAGCACCCCCTCCGGGGCAGCATGGGTCAGAAAGCCGAACGCCAGCGGAAACACGACAAAATACGCGAAAGCCATGCCGATATAGAACAGCAGCGTGCTGGAGACCAGCAAGGGCACCACCAGCCGGCGCTCGTGCTTATACAGCGCCGGCGCGACGAAGGCCCATACCTGATACAGAATAATCGGCACCGACAGGATCACCGACACCATAAAGGTCAGCTTTATCGGCGTAAAGAAAGGTGAAGCGACATCGGTGGCGATCATCGTCGCGCCTACCGGCATCTTGCTGATAAGCGGGGCCGAGACCAGCTGATAGATATCATTGGCGAAATAGACCAGCGCCAGGAAGATCACCAGGATAGCAATGATGCTGTTGAGCAGACGCTTGCGCAGCTCAATCAGATGCGAAATTAGCGGTTGTGTATCGTCTACGCCCATGTTTACGGTTTATCACTCGATGCGGGGGAAGAATGGGGGGCAGCCGCCGTAGCGGATGTTTTCTCTGCCGGTGAAGCGGGTTGCTCGTCGGCCACAGGCTCTGGCGCATGAGCCGGAGCGCTGGCCTGATGTTCGGCCGTCGCCGGCGTGACGTCCTGCCGCTGCGCTTCGCTGCCTTTCACCACCGGATTATGGATGGTATTCGCTTCGTCGCTGGCCTTTTCCGGATCGTGGGCGCTATAGGAGCGCTTCATCGACTCCGCGGCCTCGCGCAGCTCGTCCATAGAGGCTTTCAGCTCCGGCGTCAGGTTATTCAGGCTGGCCTTTTCCACCTTCTTGAGGCTCTCCTGGAACTCCTGCAGTTTTAGCTCCTGAGCCAGCTCATTCTGCACCGTGGTCGCCAGCGACCGTAGCGTACGGATCCAGCCAACCACCGTTTTAACCGCGACGGGAAGCCGCTGTGGCCCCAGAACAATGAGGCCAATTACAAACACCAGCAGTAGTTCACTAAAACCAATATCGAACACGAGTTACACCTGCTCTTTGTCGTGGCGTTTTGTCTCGTCTTTTTTTGCATCATCCTGTTTGTCGGCGATAGTTTTCGCCGTGAAATCTGCGTCTGGCGCCGACTTTTCGGGTTTATCATCATCACTCATGGCTTTTTTAAAGCCTTTGATGGATGCCCCTAAGTCTGACCCCAGTGAGCTCAGCTTCTTCGTCCCGAATAGCAGAACTACGATGACGACAACAATTAATAACTGCCAAATACTGATACCACCCATACACGTTCCCCTATGACAGATGATGAATTATGTGGACGCATTATACACGCCATCCTGCCAGCCGCCTCGCCGTCAGGCCACCGGCATGATTTTGCGCAAATAAGCCTGCGTCATGAAGTGGCGAACCGATCAGTGGGTTTTTCGCCAGCCAATCAGCCAGGTCACGACACCGCCGGCCATCAGCCAGCCGGGCATCATTCCCCACTCAGGGCGATGGATAAAGAGCAGCGTACCACTGAGCAATAAAACCGCGCCTATACCAAACAGATAACGGGATTGGCCCTGGCGCACATGACGCACATGCATATTCCGCACGATAGTATCGACGCTGGTCTGCAGCTGTTTGCTCTGCTGCAGGCTCTGATACACCAGCTCAGGTATTTCAGGCATTCTTTCGATCCAGAACGGCGCTTTGTCTTTAAACGCGCGCACCAGCGCCGGAATACCGACCTGATCTTTGATCCACGACTCAAGGAAAGGCTTCGCCGTTTTCCACAAGTCTAACTGAGGATAGAGCTGCCGGCCTACCCCTTCTACGTAAAGTAATGTCTTCTGTAGCAAAACAAGCTGCGGCTGGACTTCCATATTGAAGCGCCGCGCGGTGTTGAACAGATTAAGCAGCACGTGGCCGAAGGAGATCTCCGCCAGCGGCTTCTCAAAGATGGGCTCGCAGACCGTGCGGATCGCGAACTCAAACTCTTCGACATTAGTGTCCGGCGGAACCCAACCGGAGTCGACGTGCAGCTCGGCAACCTTACGATAATCGCGGTTGAAAAAGGCGATAAAGTTTTCCGCCAGATAGCGCTTATCTTCTTTGTTCAGCGAGCCGACAATGCCGCAATCGATGCCGATATACTGCGGATCTTCCGGGTGCTCGTAGCTGACGAATATGTTGCCAGGGTGCATATCAGCATGGAAAAAACTGTCGCGGAACACCTGGGTGAAGAAGACCTGTACGCCCCGCTCCGCCAGCAGCTGCAGGTTGGTTCCCTGAGCCTCCAGCGCCTCGACGTCGGACACCGGAATGCCGTAGATGCGCTCCATCACCATCATGCTTTCGCTGCAGTAGTCGGGGTACACTTCCGGCACATACAGCATCGGGCTGTCTTCGAAATTACGCCGCAGCTGAATGGCGTTAGCGGATTCCCGCAGCAGGTTCAGCTCGTCCAGCAGCGTTTTTTCATACTCACGAACCACCTCCTGCGGGCGCAAACGGCGGCCGTCAGGCAGCAGACGCGGCACCCAGCGCGCCAGGCGGTAGATGAGCT
This sequence comes from Klebsiella sp. GB_Kp056, assembly GCF_040064755.1. NCBI lineage: Bacteria > Pseudomonadati > Pseudomonadota > Gammaproteobacteria > Enterobacterales > Enterobacteriaceae > Klebsiella > Klebsiella sp. GB_Kp056. The sequence continues at coordinate 14,378 of NZ_JBEAJA010000045.1, forward strand.
TCATGTCCGCTTTAATGATCGGCAAAATATCCGGACGGATAACCTTGATCACCACCTCTTTGCCGTTCTCTTTCAGACGCGCGGTATGCACCTGGGCGATAGACGCCGAGGCTAACGGCTCAACGGAGAAATCATCAAACCAGGCCTCCACCGGCAGGCCACCCATCGCTTTCTCTATCTGCTGCTGCGCGAGCTTCCCGTCAAAGGGCGCCACGCGGTCCTGCAACAGCGCCAGCTGATCGGCAATATGCGGCGGAAAGAGATCCCGCCGCGTGGACAGCATCTGGCCGAATTTAATCCACACCGGCCCCAGCTCCTGAAGCGCCAGCCGCAGACGGGCGCCAAGGGGTTGATCCTGATGGCGGTTTGGCATCCAGAACAGCATCCGCCGCCAGATACGCAGCGGCAGCGTGATCCGCATTTTGGGGATGAGCTCATCGAGCCCGTAGCTCAAAAAGGTGTGGACGATGAAATACAGGCGCCGTAATTCTCCTGGCGTCATTTGCCCTCCAGCGTTTCCAGCCGTTTTTCCAGTGCGGCCAGCGCGCGTTCAATAGCCGTCGTCTCTTCAGCAAACCAGGCCAGCTCCAGCGGCCCCGGCGCCAGGCGCCACTCTTCAGTGATCGCTTCCGCGACATAGCGCTGCTGGCGCTGCGCGCCTTTCAGTAAAAACTGAGCGCCGCCGCGGAGAACTTTACCGACGCCTTCGGCCACGATGTCGCCGGTGTAAGGCGCCAGCAGTTCAGCGGGATCGAACTCTGCCAGATCGCACAGGGTGACCATGTTCTGCACCACCTGCAGATCGCCCTGCACTTCCAGCTCGCCGCTGCGGATAAGCGCCGTGAGCTGCTGACGGTTGCGCAGTTTTGGCAGTACGCTGAGCCGGGTAATCACGGTGCAGTCGGCCTCTCCCTCCCAGGCGCTCAGGACATCAACCTGGCGTTCGCTGAACACCAGCACCACGGGCGTGGAGAGGTCCTGCAGCTGTACCCGCAATACCTTGCCCAGCAGGCGCTGGCGGGCCGGTTTTAGCGCTTTGTCGCGCCAGAGGAAAGTATTCAGCGCCGTTTCAATGCCAGCGGTCACCAGGGGTGTGAAAGGCATAGCGTCCCTCCTGTCAGAACTTGTAACCGCGATGCAAAGCAACGATACCTGCCGTCAGGTTGTAGTAGTCCACGCTTTCGAAGCCTGCATCCTGCATCATCCCTTTCAGGGATTCCTGGTCCGGATGCATACGGATCGACTCCGCCAGGTAGCGATAGCTGTCGCCGTCTTTTGCCACCAGCTCGCCCACCTTCGGCAGGATATGGAAGGAGTAAGCGTCGTAGGCTTTGCTCAGCGGTTCAATAATGGGTTTAGAAAACTCCAGCACCAGCAGACGTCCGCCCGGCTTCAGCACGCGGTACATCGAACGCAGCGCTTTTTCTTTGTCGGTCACGTTACGCAGACCGAAAGAGATGGTGATGCAGTCAAAGGTATTATCAGCAAACGGCAGGGCTTCCGCGTTGGCCTGAACATACTCAACGTTACCCACGATGCCGATATTGCGCAGCTTTTCGCGGCCCATTTTGAGCATTGAATCATTGATATCAGCAAGCATAACGCGGCCGGTTTCCCCAACCAGACGGGAAAACTTAGCCGTCAAATCACCGGTCCCCCCCGCCAGATCCAGCACGGTCTGCCCGCGACGTACACCGCTGCAGTCGATGGTGAAACGCTTCCACAAACGATGGATACCAAACGACATTAAGTCATTCATCACATCATACTTTGCGGCGACAGAATGGAATACATGCGCCACCATGTCCGCTTTCTGCTCTTTAGCGACCGTCTGAAAGCCAAAGTGCGTCGTTTCTTGTGAATCCTCAACCATCTTTATGCCTGCTTGCTTTTCAAGAAAATGTTCACTGAGTGTATCAGACTCAGCGCATTTCCCATACGTTTCAGCGTGGCGGAGCCGCCTCCCGGCTGCGCACCGCCTCGGCAGAGTCGGGCGAAAATGCGTCATTTTCCGGCAGGTTATCCTCCTCTTCGAGACGATATTGATCGTCCTGAGCAGTGGCTTGTTCGACTAAATCAGGATTAATCCCGCGCTTGACCTCCACGCCCAACCCGCGAAAAGCCTCCGCCTGAGCCAGCAGATTACCGCGCCCGGAAGCGAGCTTTTTCATCGCCTGGCGATAGTTCTCTTGCGCTTTATCCAGACTCTGGCCGATAGCGGACATATCGTCCACAAACAGGCGCATTTTGTCGTAAAGGCGCCCCGCCCGCTCGGCGATCTTCTGCGCGTTGCGGCTCTGGTGCTCATAACGCCACAGATTGGCGATGGTGCGCAGGGCCACCAGCAGCGTCGTCGGGCTGACCAGCATAATATTATTTTGCAGCGCCTCGCTGATGAGCTCGGGTTGACGATCAATGGCCAGCAGAAATGCCGGCTCGACGGGAATAAACATCAGCACATAGTCGAGGGAGCGCAGGCCCGGCAGTTGCTGATAATCCTTGCGTCCCAGCAGGCGAATATGATTACGCACCGAGGCAAGGTGCTCCTGCAGCGCGACTTCGCGGGTGTAGTCATCCTCGGCGTTGAAATAGCGCTCATAGGCGACAAGGGTCATTTTGGCGTCGATAACCACGTCTTTACCCTGCGGCAGGCGCACGATGACGTCCGGCTGCATCCGCGAGCGGTTGTCGGTCTCGATGCTGACCTGGGTCTGGTACTCATAGCCTTCCCGCAGGCCGGAGGCTTCCAGCACGCGGGTGAGAACCACTTCCCCCCAGTTGCCCTGAGTTTTGTTATCGCCCTTCAGCGCTTTGGTCAGGTTCAGCGCCTCCTGCGCCATCTGCGCGTTCAGCTGCTGCAGGTTGCGGATCTCATGCGCCAGGGTGTGCCTTTCCCGCGCCTCCTGGCCGAAGCTCTCCTGCACCTGGCGGCGGAACCCGTCCAGCTGTTCGCGCAGCGGTGTCAGCAGGCCATGCAGGCTCTGGCGATTTTGCTCATCGACGCGTCGGTTGCTGTGTTCGAAAATGCGGTTGGCGAGGTTTTCAAACTGCTCGCTCAGGCGCTGTTCGCTGTTCACCATCTGGCGGATCTTATCTTCCGCATGCAGCTGGGTGGATTCGAGCCGGGTGGTAACCTCCCGCAGATCGGCCTCCAGCGAGGTATTGATATCCCGCAGGCTGCGCAGCTCGTTGTTCAGCAGCTCGCACTCTTCACGCCAGTGGGCTTCCTGTACCAGCTGCTGACGGGCGGCGCTCAGCTCAATATCCAGCTCTCGCCGCTCCTCGATAAGATCGGCCCGAATTTGATCGGCGCGCGCTTTGGTCGCCAGCCAGCCGACGATTAATCCAGCAGCCAGTGCGATAACCGCGCTGATAATAATGGAGAGATCCACGACGCCCCCTGCGATAACCTGATGACACAAAATAGAATTGTGCTGTACAAACGTCCAGTTTAAAAGGAATTTCCTGCGAGAGGCGACGCAAAAAAAAGGCCGGAGGATCCGGCCTGACAGGGAAAGCGTTGAATTACAGCAGACGGCGCGCCGCTTCCACGACGATTTTCACCGCATGGCTTTCGGTTTGCTTCATGGTTTCGGCGTTAGGGATCTCTTGCTGGGTACGGTTAACGATAACCCCGGCCACCATCCCGGCGCGCAGACCCTGGCTGGCGCACATGGTCAGCAGCGTAGCGGATTCCATTTCATAGTTCATCACGCCCATCGCCTGCCACTCTTCCATGGAGCCTTTGAAGCGGCTCACTACGCGGCCGGAGAAGGTGTCGTAACGCTCCTGTCCCGGGTAGAAGGTATCCGAGGAAGCGGTCACGCCGATATGGGTGGTGGCGCCAATGGATTTCGCTGCTTCCACCAGCGCGGTGGTGCAGGCGAAATCTGCGACGGCCGGGAATTCCATCGGCGCGAAGTGCAGGCTGGCGCCGTCCAGACGAACGGAAGCGGTAGTCACCAGCACATCGCCAACGTTGATGTGCGGCTGAATGGCGCCGGTGGTGCCAATGCGCAGGAAGGTACGCACGCCAAGCTGCGCCAGCTCTTCCACAGCGATAGACGTAGACGGGCCGCCGATGCCGGTGGAGCAGACGATCACCGGTTTGCCGTCCAGTTCCGCGCGCCAGGAGGTAAATTCGCGGTGAGATGCCAGCTTAACCGGCTTATCCATCAGCGCGGCGATCTTTTCCACACGCTCCGGATCGCCAGGGACGATAGCCAGCGTAGCCCCTTGTAAATCGTTCTTGGTGAGGCCGAGATGAAAAACATCAGACTTGGACATAAAAAACTCCTCTGTGGGTCGAATTATCAGCAGAAGCAAAACGGTACTGTACAGAAGCCCCTGGCAACATTTTGTGATGTTAGTCACCAAGAACAATAATGATTGCAGTTGTTTTTCAGTAAATGGTGATAAACATCACATTAACAAGTTATATTCATCGTCACTGAACAAAAGATAGCCGCTTTCAGGCACTGTGCTTTATTACCGCCCGAACTAAAGGTAAAGGGTCTATAGTTACTGATGCGCTAATAAATAAGGGTACGGAGAATACCATGACCACCACCAAGCAACCTGGATTCGCACCTGCAGCCTCGCCGCATGCCGCAACCGCCGTTCATACGCCGGAAGAGCATATTGTCGCCGGAGAGACCTCTATTCCCTCTCAGGGGGAAAACATGCCGGCTTACCATGCCCGCCCGAAAAACGCCGATGGCCCATTGCCGATCGTCATCGTGGTGCAGGAAATCTTCGGCGTGCATGAGCATATTCGCGATCTTTGTCGTCGCCTGGCGCAGGAAGGCTATCTGGCTATCGCGCCTGAATTGTACTTCCGTCAGGGCGATCCGAATGAGTATCACGATATCCCGACCCTGTTTAAAGAGCTGGTTACGAAGGTGCCGGACGCGCAGGTGCTGGCGGATCTCGACCACGTCGCCAGCTGGGCGGCGCGCCATGGCGGCGATGCCCATCGTCTGCTGATCACCGGCTTCTGCTGGGGCGGACGTATCACCTGGCTATATGCTGCCCATAACCCGCAGTTGAAGGCGGCGGTAGCCTGGTACGGCAAACTGGTAGGAGAAAAATCGCTGAATTCGCCAAAACACCCGGTGGATATCGCCGTCGATCTCAACGCCCCGGTACTCGGCCTGTACGGCGCTAAAGACGCCAGCATTCCACAGGACACCGTCGAAACCATGCGCCAGGCGCTGCGGGCGGCCAACGCCACGGCGGAAATCGTGGTCTATCCTGAAGCCGATCACGCCTTTAACGCCGACTATCGCGCCAGCTATCACGAAGAGTCAGCCAAAGACGGCTGGCAGCGGATGCTCGACTGGTTTGCTCAATATGGCGGTAAAAAAGGGTAATCGTCCGAAGCAGGAAAAAAAGGAGGCAAATGCCTCCTTTTTGCTTTTTCGGGTGACGATCAGGCAGATTGACGCAGGTTACGCGCCGCTTGCACCATATTCGCCAGCGCGGCGCGAGTCTCCGGCCAGCCCCGGGTTTTCAGGCCGCAGTCCGGGTTAACCCACAGCCGCTCCGCCGGGATACGCTGCGCGGCTTTTTCCAGCAGCGCTTCGATCCACTCCACGCTCGGTACGTTTGGCGAGTGAATATCATATACCCCCGGCCCGATTTCATTGGGATACTCGAACACTTCGAACGACTCCAGCAGTTCCATGTCTGAACGCGAGGTTTCAATGGTGATCACGTCGGCGTCCAGCGCGGCGATGGAGTCCATGATGTCGTTGAACTCGCAATAGCACATGTGGGTATGGATCTGAGTGTCGTCTTTGGCCACCGCGGCGTTAAGGCGGAAGGCTTCCACACCCCACTGCAGATAGGCATCCCAATCGCTGCGCTTCAGCGGTAACCCTTCGCGCAAGGCAGGCTCATCAATCTGGATGATGCCGATACCGGCCGCTTCCAGATCCGCCACTTCATCACGCAGGGCCAGCGCAATCTGTTTCGCGATGGTTTCACGGCTGACGTCTTCCCGCGGGAAGGACCAGCACAGAATCGTCACCGGTCCAGTGAGCATCCCTTTCACCGGCTTGTCGGTCAGCGACTGCGCGTACTTCGCCCATTCGACGGTGATCGCCTGTGGACGGCTGACGTCGCCGATCACCACCGGCGGCTTCACGCAGCGGGAGCCATAGCTCTGCACCCAGCCGTTTTGCGTGAAGATGAAACCGTCCAGATGCTCACCGAAGTATTCCACCATATCGTTCCGCTCGGCTTCCCCGTGCACCAGTACGTCTAATCCTAACCGCTCCTGCTCGACGATCGCCTGCTTAATATGTTCCGCAATGCCGGTACGATAATGACTGGCGTCCAGATTGCCCTTTTTGAAGTCCAGGCGCAGGCCGCGGATCTCGGTCGTCTGCGGGAATGACCCGATAGTGGTGGTCGGCCACGCCGGCAGGTTAAAGCGTTGACGCTGCGCCTGAGCGCGAACCTCATAGGGGCTGGCGCGCTGGCTGTCCTGAGCGGTGATCGCCGCCAGCCGTTTTTCCACCGCCGGGTTGTGTACGCGCGTCGAATGGCGACGGGCATGGACTGGCGCGCTCCACTCGGTAATCGCCGCGGTATCGCCGCTGTTCAGCGCATCGCGCAGCAGCGCCAGCTCACCGCATTTTTGCAGCGCGAAGGCAAACCAGCTCTTCACTTCCGCATCAAGGCGCGTCTCCACGCTCAGGTCGATCGGGCTGTGCAACAGAGAGCAGGATGTCGCGACCCACAGTTCGCGCTTACCGACGAGGTTTTTAATTTGCGCATATTTTTCGGCGAGATCGGCGCGCCAGACGTTACGCCCATTGATCAGGCCGGCGGACAGCAGCCAGTCGGCAGGAAGACATTTATGCAGTTCGGCGACATCATCTTTACCGTGGACCAGATCGACGTGCAGCCCCTGGACCGGCAGCGCAGCAATGGTCTCGAGATTGTCGCTAACGCCTTCAAAATAGGTGGTCAGCAGCAGTTTGACCTGGCCCTGCAGGGCGTCATAAGCCGGTTTAAAGGCCTCCAGCCACGCTGGCGGCAGCTCCAGCACCAGCGCCGGTTCATCAATCTGCACCCACTCAATGCCGCGTTTCGCCAGTTCGGCCAGCACCTGCTGATAAACCGGCAGGATGTCATTCAGCAGGCTCAGACGGTCAAACGGTTCGCCTTTCACTTTGCCCAGCCACAGATAGGTCACCGGCCCCAGCAGCACGGGCTTGATCTTGTGGCCCAGCGCCAGCGCTTCGTCCACTTCATCCAGCAGTTGGGTCCAGGTCAGTTTGAACTGCTGGCCCTTCACGAACTCTGGCACCATGTAGTGATAGTTGGTGTTGAACCACTTGGTCATTTCCGCAGCGGCCGCTGGCTCGCCGGTGGGAGCGCGGCCGCGGCCAATGCGGAACAGGGTATCGATATCGACAGAGCCGTCTTTGTTCTGATGACGAGCCGGCACGTTGCCAAGCAGCAGGCTGGTGGTCAGAACATGGTCGTACCAGGCGAAATCGCCCACCGGCAGCAGGTCAATACCGGCCTGCTTCTGCTGCTCCCAATGACGGGCGCGCAGTTCCCGGCCTACCGCCAGCAGCTCCTCGCGAGTGGCATTGCCCGCCCAGTAGCTCTCTTGCGCTTTTTTCAGCTCGCGGCGCAGGCCAACGCGAGGGAAACCGAGGGTGTGGTTAATAATTGTCATTTTTTGAGCCTCATAATTGCAATCCGAAAGATTTCGGATTTAGGGAAGGCGGCAAACTTGCTCATCCCCAGGAGCTTACTGAAGTCAGTGACTGGGGTGAGGAAGTGCAGCCAACGCACCATAAATTCGAAAGATAAAGGATTTAGCCATCCAGATGTTTACACATCCATAATTGGCAGTTACTGTATATTCCTCAAGCGCAAATTGCTCATGGCGAAGTGAAGGACTTTCATGATCGAAATTAAACATCTGAAAACGCTGCAAGCGTTGCGGAACAGCGGTTCACTGGCGGGCGCAGCGGCTGCCCTGCATCAGACCCAGTCCGCCTTGTCTCACCAGTTCAGCGATCTGGAACAGCGCCTCGGCTTTCGTCTCTTTGTGCGTAAGAGCCAGCCGCTGCGTTTTACTCCTCAAGGGGAGATCCTCTTACAGCTGGCCAACCAGGTGCTGCCGCAGATCGCTCGCGCCCTGCAGGACTGTAACGAACCACAACAGACCCGGCTGCGGCTGGCTATCGAATGCCACAGCTGTATTCAGTGGCTCACGCCGGCGCTGGAGAATTTCCGCGCCCGCTGGCCGCACGTGGAAGTCGACTTCCATTCCGGCGTCACCTTCGACCCGCAGCCTGCGCTGCAGCAGGGCGAACTGGATCTGGTCATGACATCAGATATCCTGCCGCGCAGCGGTCTGCACTACTCGCCAATGTTTGATTATGAGGTGCGCCTGGTGCTGGCGCCTGAGCACCCGTTAGCCATGAAGACGCTGATTACGCCGGAGGATCTGGCCACGGAAACGCTGCTGATTTATCCCGTGCAGCGCGGACGCCTCGACATCTGGCGTCATTTCCTGCAGCCGGCCGGCATCAGTCCCCAGCTGAAAAGCGTCGATAACACGCTGTTGCTGATCCAGATGGTGGCCGCCCGGATGGGTATCGCCGCGCTGCCGCACTGGGTGGTGGAAAGTTTTGAACGCCAGGGTCTGGTGGTGACCAAAACCCTGGGCGAGGGATTATGGAGCCGGCTGTACGCGGCCGTTCGCGATGGCGAACAGCGTCAACCGGTCACCGAAGCGTTTATTCGCTCTGCGCGGAACCACGCGTGCGATCATCTGCCGTTTGTCCGGAGTGCGGAGCGACCCAGCGTCGATGGACCCACAGCGAGGCCAGGATCACCAACGCTCCGCTAATAAAGCTCGGCCAGTGCGGCTGCTCCTGCCAGATGGCAAGGTTAACCAACAGCCCGGCGGGGACATGGACGTTATTCATGATCCCCAGCGTGCCGGCATCCACCTGAGTGGCGCCATAGTTCCACATAAAGTAGCCCAGCCCGGAAGCCACGACGCCAAGCCACACCAGCACGCTCCACTGCAGCCTGGTGGTCGGCAGCTTCTGTGGGTTGCCCAGCATAAACCATGCCGCCACCGCCACGATAAAGGCCCCGACATAGAACCAGGCAAAGGCATTGTGCTGCGGCATCGGTCGCACCTCCATCAGGCGCTTGTAACCCACCATCCCGATGGCGAAGCAGAGGTTTGACAACTGCACCAGTAACAGCCCGGTCCAGAAATGATCGCTGACTTTGTCGTAACGGATAATCGCCGCCCCCAGCACCGCCAGCGCGGCGCTCAGCAGATAGCCCCAGCGTAGTTTACGTCCGCTGAGCAAATCGTAGATCAGCGTGATATACAACGGGGTAAACACGGTAAACAGCAGGAATTCCGAGACCGTCAGATAGAGATAGGCGCGAAAGGCCAGCAGGTACATGATGCCAAGCTGCATCGCGCCCACCAGCATATAGAGTACGATCGTGCGCGGAGACTGGCCGCGCGTCCGCAGGAAAGGCAGGAACACCAGCGCCGCCAGGCCCACGCGCATCAGCACCGAAAAATAGCTGTCGACGCTACCGGCCAGGTACTCGCCAATCAGGCTGAAAGAAAAGGCCCACAGGATAGTGGTGATAATTAACAGCGCCACAATGGTCGTCTCGTTGGATAAAGAACAGGCATTGTAGCGAAGAGTCAGGTTGACGACTGGACAGTTATTCGCCAGTCGTCAATCTTTTTCAGTCGAGGTACAGCTTACGCAGATAGTGCGGGACCGCATCGTCGGCGTTGCTGCCGATCACTTCCAGCTCCGGATGCAGATCCTTCAGCCGCTGGTGGGCGTTGGCCATAATGCAGCCTTTACCGGCCATCGACAGCATCTCGGCGTCGTTCATGCCGTCGCCGAAAGCGATGCAATCGGACAGACTGTAGCCGAGCATTTTCGCCACCGCCTCCAGCGCATGCCCCTTCGATACCCCGCCCGCCATCACCTCCAGGCAGGTTAAGGTGGAGAAGCTGACGTTCACGCGATCGCCCCAGCGGGCGTTCATCGCCTGCTCAAGCGGCAGTAGATGTTCGTGATCCTCACAGGTAAAGAACACCTTGCTGATCCCCTGCGGATCCAGTTCGCCCGGCTCATACAGCTTGTAGTTAAACACCGCCTCTTTGAAAAAGCGCATCTCTTCCGGGCGATGGCGGTTCATATACCACTCATCTTCCCGATAGACGTTAGTGACAATTTTCGGGTCGTTGCGCACGATTTCAAACAGGTCGGCGGCAATATCGCGGTCGAGGTTATGGGCGAAAATTTGCTGGCCATCGCTATCGTGAACGCGGGCGCCGTTAGAGGTGATCATGTACGACCGGATGCCGAGATTATCGCGGATCTGCCCGACGTCGATGTAGTGTCGGCCAGTGGCGAAGACGAAATTGATCCCACGAGCGGTAAGCAGCTTCAGCGTCTCCTTGGCATACGGGGTCAGGAAATGATCGGGGGAAAGCAGCGTGCCGTCTAAATCTGACGCAACAACCTGGTACATAAAAAAGTTAACCTCTAAGCAGGGCGACGAGCGTTATCGTCGGATTAAGTATGTCGATTGAAAAACTCGACGATGGCATTGAGCGCGACTGAGCGCATAGCGTCCTTTTCAAAAAGGATCTCATGGTATGCCCCTTCAATGACGAGCGGCTTTCCGCCCTCACAGGGATGGCCGGTGGCGGCCCGTAATTCACAATAGCGGTCGTGCATCAGATTATCGACCACCCGCTCCTCTTCCGCCTGCAGCAGCAGCGTCGGGGCCGTATCTTTCTCCACATTCGCCAGCACTTCATCACCGGCCAGCATGCCTTCGCGCACCCAGTGCCAGGTCGGGCCGCCGACCTGCAGTCGCGGCTCGTCGGCATAGAAGCGCAGGTTACGACGATAGCGTTGTCGACTGTGCGTCAGCACGTTAACGGCAAAAGGCAGCGCCCGCCAGCGTCCGGTGCCGATGGCATACTCTTCGCGAATGCGCTGATGGCCCTCAGCCCAGTCGAGAATATGCCGCACCATCCAGTCCGGCAGCCGAATGATAATCCCGAACATCGGCGCGCAGAGCGCAATGGCATCGCAATGCGCCTGGTAGCGTTGCAGAAAAAGCGTGGCAATCGCCCCGCCCATAGAGTGAGCGAGGATAAACCGTTTTCGCCAGTGGCCCGGGACCACCTGCTGCTGCCAGAGCGCAGCCAGGTCATCAACATAATCGCTGAAGTTAACCACGTGCCCGCGGTGGGTATCAGAGAGCAGACGACCCGAGCGTCCCTGGCCGCGATGATCAATGATCATTACGTCAAAGCCGCTGTGAAAGAGATCGTAGGCCACTTCAGCATACTTCACGTAGCTTTCGATGCGCCCGGGGCAAATCAGCACCAGCCGATCGTTATTTTGCGCGCAAAAGCGAACAAAGCGTACCGGTACATCATCGACGCCTTTAAATTCAGCCTCTTCGCGCTGTCGCCAGAAATCCGTCAGCGGCCCCATGCTAAAGGCCGCAAACGCGTTTTCTCGTGTTTCCCAGTCCTTTTTCTGCCCAAACATCGGGTTTACACCCCTGTTAACCGCTGAAAATCGTTTTTTTGCCGTGTATCACACAATGCTGACACAATAGCGTATTGTGGCATAAAAACAGACAATCAGGGAGTTTCTCATGACCATTGAGTGGTGGTTCGCCTACCTGCTGACATCAATCATTCTCAGCCTGTCCCCGGGTTCCGGAGCGATTAATACCATGACCACCTCCATTAACCACGGTTACCGCGGCGCGGTGGCGTCGATTGCCGGTTTGCAGACCGGGCTGGCCATTCATATCGTGCTGGTCGGCGTCGGCCTCGGCACTCTCTTCTCCCGCTCGGTGCTGGCCTTTGAGGTGCTGAAATGGGCCGGCGCAGCCTACCTGATCTGGCTGGGTATCCAGCAATGGCGCGCGGCAGGGGCCATCGACCTGAATACGCTGGCGAAGGCGCAGACCCGCGGCAAACTGTTCCAGCGGGCGGTGTTCGTGAATCTCACCAATCCTAAAAGCATCGTTTTTCTGGCCGCCCTGTTTCCACAGTTTATCCTGCCCCACCAGCCCCAGGTGATGCAGTATCTCGTTCTGGGCGTCACCACCATCGTCGTCGATATCATTGTGATGATTGGCTATGCAACCCTCGCACAGCGCATTTCAGCATGGATTAAGGGGCCAAAGCAGATGAAGGCGCTGAACAAAGTCTTTGGTTCACTGTTTATGCTGGTTGGGGCGCTGCTTGCCTCCGCCCGTCACGCCTGAATGATGGAATCTCGCTCGCAAAGAGAGGTTCGCCTGGCGGGCGAAGCCATCTCTCTGCGCGAGCCGGCGCGCAAAGCGGGAAATTAATCTTTTTGCCCGCTGTCGACGCTGAGCCCGCCGTGCCAGGATGCCGTCAGAGACGTGATTCACGGATGAACGGCGATGGCAGAAACGGCGACCCCACATGATGCGGTATTTAAAACTTTTCTGTCGCGGGCAGAGACAGCGCGCGATTTTATCGAGATCCACCTGCCACCGTCGTTAACAGCGATCTGCAAACTGGATACCCTGCGTCTGGAATCCGGCAGCTTTCTTGAAGACGATCTCAGGCCCTACTACAGCGATATTCTCTATTCGCTGGAAACCACCCGCGGTAAAGGGTATGTCCATGTTCTGATCGAGCACCAGAGCGCCCCCGATAAACTGATGGCCTTTCGCTTAATGCGCTATGCCGTCGCCGCCATGCAGCGCCATCTGGAGAGCGGCCATAAAACGCTGCCTCTGGTTATTCCGGTCCTCTTCTATCAGGGACGACGCAGCCCCTATCCCTGGTCTATGAGCTGGCTGGATAATTTCGCCGATCCCGAGACCGCCCGCCAGCTCTATAGCGGGGCGTTTCCGCTGGTCGATATCACGGTGATCCCCGACGACGACATTATGCAGCACCGCAGCATGGCGGCCCTGACGCTGGTGCAAAAACACATCCGCCAGCGCGATATGGCGCAATTGCTGGATAAGTTGACCCAACTCTTAATGCTGGAGCAGATGAGCGGACAACAAATCACCGTATTGGTAAACTATATGGCTCAGGCAGGGGATGCCGAGGATACTCGGGCACTCTTATACGGGCTGGCACAGCGCGTGCCGCAGCATGGAGGATTACTGATGACGCTGGCGGAAACATGGCTCGCAGAAGGTATGGAAAAAGGCATCAGGAAAGGCGTACAGCAAGGCATAAAGGAAGGTATAAAGGAAGGTATAAAGGAAGGCAAACATCAGGCCTTGCTGCAGGTTGCCGAAGCGATGCGCAAACGCGGGATTGATGACGAAGCGATTATGGAAATGACCGGTCTGTCTGAAGACGAGCTGCAGCGGCTTCGTCACTGACACTTTCTCCACCCGGATAAAGCCGGGTGGAGCATCGCGCCAGGTTAACGCGAGATTATCAGGTGGATGCCGAAGCCCGCAAACAGCGTGCCGGCGATACCGTCGATCCACTTCGCCATCCGCTGATAGCCGCGGCGCATCCCCGGCAGGGCGAACAGGCTGGCAACCACCAAAAACCAGGCCAGCGTCTCCATGATAATCAGCAGAAAAATGCCCCAGCGCGCGCCGGCGCCAACGCTGTCACCGACGAACAGCGAAAACACCGAGCCGAAGTAGATAATCGCTTTCGGGTTCGCCAGATTGGTCAGCAATCCCTTCAGGAAGCTGCGTCCGCTGCGGGCCAGTTCAACCTGCGGTTCTGCCGGGGACACCGCCTCTTTTTTCAACGCGCCGCGCAACATCTGATAGCCCATCCAGCACAGGTACAAGCCACCGCCGATCATAATGATGTTGTGCAGCCATGCCATTCTGGCGAGGATCAGGTTCAGGCCGAGCAGCGCAACCCCCGCCCAGATCATCACGCCGCAGGTGATCCCCAGTACGCCCATCATCGCCTCTCTGCGCGAGCGGCTGATGGCCGTTTGTGAGACAAAGAAAAAATCCGGCCCCGGGCTCATTAGCGCAATGATATGCACCAGCGCCACGGTGAGGAAAAGCATCAGCATAGTTAACTCGCAGGAAAATAATGAAGAGGATAACTATTCTGGCACTTTTATAGCCAGCTGACTACTCATCGTCGCCATCGACATGCGACCGGATCAGCGCCATAAACGGCTTGCCGAAACGCTCGAGTTTACGTGTCCCTACGCCGTTGACGCTGAGCATTTCGCCAGCGGTTAGCGGCGACTGCTCCGCCATCTCAATCAGCGTCGCGTCGTTGAAGACCACGTACGGGGGAATGTTTTCTTCATCGGCAATCGCTTTACGTAACTTGCGCAGCTTGGCAAACAGCTTACGATCGTAATTACCGCCGAAGGATTTCTGCATCGCCTTCGGCTTCAGCGCCACGATACGCGGTACGGCAAGCTGCAGCGGAACGTCGCCGCGCAGCACCGGGCGTGCGGCTTCGGTCAGCTGCAGCGCGGAGTGCTGGGCGATATTCTGCGTCACCAGCCCAAGGTGAATCAGTTGGCGGATCACGCTCACCCAGTGCTCGTGACTCTGTTCCCGGCCGATACCGTATACCGGGAGCTTATCGTGGCCCATCTCGCGGATGCGCTGATTGTTGGCGCCACGCAGGACTTCCACCACGTAACCCATCCCGAAGCGCTGGTTAACCCGATAAATAGTGGAGAGCGCCTTGCGGGCGTCCATTAAGCCATCATACTGCTTCGGCGGATCAAGACAGATATCGCAGTTACCGCACGGCTCCTGGCGTCCTTCGCCAAAGTAGTTCAGCAGCACCAGACGACGACAGGTCTGGGCTTCAGCAAACGCCCCCATCGCGTTCAGCTTATGCCGTTCGATATCCTGCAGCGGTCCGGCGGGCTTCTCTTCCAGACAGCGGCGCAGCCACGCCATGTCCGCCGGATCGTAAAACAGCATCGCTTCCGCCGGCAGGCCGTCACGCCCGGCGCGGCCGGTCTCCTGATAGTAGGATTCAATATTGCGCGGGATATCAAAATGCACCACAAAGCGGACGTTCGGCTTGTTGATGCCCATCCCAAAGGCCACTGTCGCCACCACAATCTGCAGATCGTCGCGCTGGAATTTCTCCTGCACGTCGGCGCGCACGTCGTTTTCCAGGCCGGCATGGTAAGCCGCCGCGCTGATGCCGCGGCTCTGCAGACGCGCGGCGGTATCTTCCACTTTCGAACGGCTGTTGCAGTAGATAATGCCCGATTTGCCTCGCTGATCCTGGACGTAGCGCATCAGCTGGTCGAGCGGCTTGAATTTCTCCATCAGCATATAGCGGATGTTCGGCCGGTCGAAGCTGCTGACCTGAATCAGCGGATCGTTAAGTCCCAGCAGACGGACGATATCGCGGCGGGTGGTGTCATCGGCGGTGGCGGTCAACGCCATAAACGGGATCTGCGGCATCCGCTGACGCAGCTGGCCCAGCGCGGCATATTCCGGGCGGAAGTCATGGCCCCACTGAGAGATGCAGTGCGCTTCGTCCACCGCCAGCATCGCCAGATTCCAGTTCGCCAGATGCTCAAGGAAGTTGTCGAGCATCAACCGTTCCGGGGCGATATACAGCAGACGAACCTGCCCGCTGCGGCAGCCGGCCATCACGTCCTGCTGCTGTTCGCGGCTTTGCGTCGAGTTCAAACAGGCCGCCGCCACGCCGTTGGCCAGCAGTTGATCGACCTGATCTTTCATCAGCGAGATCAGCGGCGAGACCACGACCGTCAGGCCGCCCATGACCAGCGCCGGTACCTGATAACACAGCGACTTGCCGCCACCGGTCGGCATAACCACCAGGCAGTCACGGCCCTCGAGCGCCGTCTCGATAATCGTCTCCTGGCCAGGACGGAACTGCTGGTAGCCGAAGGTCTCTTGTAAAACCTGCCTAGCCAGCGATTCCTGATTTAATACTTCCGCCTGTGCCACGTTGACCCCATTTGCCTGAAAAGAAAACAGGCGCTATTTTCAGCGCCTGCGAGCCAGAGTGCAACGATTAAAACAGATCGTTAAGCATTAGCCCGACGCCGACGCGCGTTTGATTAAAGTTGTAGTCGATAAGCGATTCGCCGTAGCCGCTGTAGATCTGGGTGTAAGCGCGAACATGTTTGGTGATGGGATAGCTCACCCCAAGTTCCGCCCCGCCGTAGCCAGTATTCCAGTTGTATTGCCCCTGCGCGCTAAGGATCGCCTCGCCCAGCTGGTAGCCCACCTTCAGGCGGTAATAACCCATATATTTGGTGATGTCCGGGTTATCATCGGTGCTGCCCACCACATACCAGGGTTTCACTTCCACCAGCCAGTTGCCATTTTGCGCCATCAGGCGGGCATAAAGCCGGTTCCAGCTGCGCGAGGTGGGATCGGAACGGCCATTCGAGTCGTGGTTATATCCCATTTCGATATCGCGCAACGTCCAGCCGGCAAACTGATAGTCGGTCGCAAAGCCAAGAAACAGCTGGGGTTCGTAGTTGGTTTCGCGAAACGGCGCCGACTCTTTGCTGTTGGAGAGCTGCCACCAGGATTTCTGGGTATAGGACGCGCCGAGCAGCGAATTATCCCCCAGGATGCCGCGCCACAGCGGGAAGGCGAGGCTCAGCTGAAACTTCACTTCATCTTTACGGGCATTTTCGGCCCAGTCATAGCTGCGAATCGCCTCTTTATTGAGATCGCTGGTCCACGTGTAGAGCAGATAGTTGCTTTCATAAGGGTAGAGCAGAAAAGGATTATCATGATCCTGTAGCAGGTTGGCGATAATACTGCCGCGCACTGCTGGTTTGTCGTGTACCGACGCATCCTGCGCCATAACACCAGCCGGTAGCGCGCACAGCGCCGCCAGGCAGGCCAAAGAGATACGCATGCTGGTCTCCTGATAAATAGTTTTTATTTTTGTTTAACCTGAAGACATTCTACCTGTTTATTAATCCCCTGCCCCCTAATCCACTCCGAAAGTGGAAATCAATATTTTAGAAGCATAAAATCAACATTTTATTAACGAATGGAACCGGTGTTATGTCCGAACTTACTGCCGAAGCAGCTCTGAAACTGGTGGGGGAGATTTTCGTCTATCACATGCCGTTTAACCGCGCCCTCGGCCTCGAACTGGAGCGCTATGAAAAAGCGTTTGCCCAGCTCAGCTTTAATAATCAGCCGATGATGGTCGGCAACTGGGCGCAAAGCATTCTGCATGGCGGAGTGATCGCCTCCGCGCTGGACGTCGCCGCAGGGCTGGTCTGCGTTGGCAGCACCCTTACCCGCCATGACACTATCAACGAAGAAGAGCTGCGCCAGCGGCTTTCCCGCATGGGAACCATCGACCTGCGCGTGGACTACCTGCGTCCGGGCCGCGGCGAACGTTTTACCGCGACCAGCACCCTGCTGCGCGCCGGCAATAAAGTGGCGGTAGCCCGTGTGGAACTGCATAACGAAGCGCAGGTATATATTGCCAGCGCAACAGCGACCTATATGGTGGGTTGATTGGCCAAAATCGAGTAACATCACTCTCTTTGGCAATGGATTTTACCGATGGATGCGAAACAGACGCGGTTGGGGATTATTCTGGCCCTCGCCGCCTACTTTATCTGGGGTATCGCGCCGGCGTACTTCAAACTTATCTACTATGTTCCCGCCGATGAAATTCTGACCCATCGCGTGATCTGGTCTTTCTTCTTCATGGTGGCGCTCATCAGCGTCAGCCGCCAGTGGCCGCAGGTGAAAAAGCTGCTGAAGACGCCGCGCAAGATCTTCCTGCTGGCGCTCTCTGCGGTGCTGGTCGGCGGCAACTGGCTGCTGTTCATCTGGGCGGTGAATAACCACCATATGCTGGAAGCCAGTCTCGGCTACTTTATCAACCCGCTGGTGAATATTCTGTTAGGGATGATTTTCCTTGGCGAACGTTTCCGTCGCCTGCAGTGGCTGGCGATGATCCTCGCCTTTTGCGGCGTGCTGGTGCAGCTCTGGACCTTTGGTTCGCTGCCGATTATCGGCCTGGGGCTGGCCTTCAGCTTTGCCTTTTATGGTCTGGTGCGCAAGAAAATCGCTGTCGATGCGCAGACCGGCATGCTGGTGGAAACGCTGTGGCTGTTGCCGGTGGCGGCGATTTGGCTGTTCGGCATCACCGACAGCCCCACCAGCCATATGGGGCAGAACCCCTGGTCGCTCAATCTGCTGCTGATGGCGGCGGGCGTGGTGACCACCATCCCTCTGCTGTGCTTCACCGGGGCGGCAACGCGTCTGCGGCTCTCCACGCTGGGCTTTTTCCAGTACATCGGCCCAACGCTGATGTTCCTGCTGGCGGTGACGTTCTACGGCGAAGTGCCGGGCAAGGATAAAATGGTCACCTTTGGCTTTATCTGGGTGGCGCTGGCGATATTCGTGATGGATGCGGTGTATACGCAAAGACGGGGGCGTCGGAGCCAGTAGATTGCCGGATAGCGTCTGTGCCCTATCCGGCTTACAAAAGTCCAGCACCCAGGCCGGATAAGCGAAGCGCATCCGGCACAACAACTACAGCCAGTTTTTACGCTTGAAGTAGAGATACGGCGCCAGGCCGGCCAGCATCATAAAGACGATCGCCCCCGGATAGCCGAAGCTCCAGTGCAGCTCCGGCATAAATTCAAAGTTCATTCCGTAGCTGGAGGCCACCAGAGTTGGCGGCAGGAACACCACCGACACCACCGAGAAGATCTTAATGATGCGGTTCTGTTCGATATTGATAAAGCCCATCGCCGCCTGCATCAGGAAGTTCACCTTCTGGAACAGCGATTCGTTGTGCGGCAGCAGGGATTCGATATCGCGCAGGATCTCCCGCGCCTGCTCCAGCTGGCCCGCCGGCAGGCGCGCCTTACGTACGAGGAAGTTCAGCGCGCGCTGGGTATCCATCAAACAGAGGCGGACCTTCCAGCCGATATCTTCCAGTTCCGCCAGCGTCGACAGCGCTTCGTCGTACTCATCGCCCTGGTGGCCTTCCATAATCACGCGACTCAGCTTTTCCAGGTCGCTGTAGATGTTTTCTATCTCATCCGCCAGCTGTTCGATTTTGGTTTCGAACAGATCTAACAACAGCTCGTAAGCGTTGCCGTCCACCAGCGTCTGGTTACGCACGCGCATGCGGTAGAGGCGAAAAGCCGGCAGTTCACGCTCGCGCAGCGTAAACAGGCGCCCTTCGCGGATAGTAAACGCCACGGTAGAGTTACCCGCGTGATCGTCGGCATCTTCGAAAAAGAAGAAGGAGTGGATATGTAACCCGTCTTCATCTTCAAAGAAACGTGCGGAGGCTTCGATATCTTCCAGTTCCGGGCGCGTCGCCAGGTTCTGACCCAGTTCCGTCTGCACGCGGCTTCGCTCATCATCGTCAGGCTCGACCAGATCGACCCACACCGAGCTGGCGAGGTGCTTGATCTCATCGGCTTCCAGGCGCGTTAAACGATTGTTTTCCAGTTGAAATGCGCTCAGCATGACCGGGACTCCCAATGCAAAAAAATTATCGGACAGTTCGGTGGGCACACAGAAACAAATTGGGTTTCAGACCATTAAGCCTGACTCAGCGCGACGGGAATGGGGCAGGTCGCTGACAACCGCTAAGGCTATCAGCATAAGAGGATAGCCTTAGGAGTTGTTCCTGAATGACAGGAAGTTGAGCCAGCATCTACTGGGTGTGTCCAAGGCGAATGTCCTCTTAGCGTAATCGTGCGCGCATGTTACGCCAGCGCAAAATCGGCGTCAACACGCAACGGAACGCGAAAGCGCAAATCAGGCGCCTTAACGTATAAAGGTAGCAGAATATTACAAAATAATGATATTTTTCTTAAAGTTACACTTCCTCGAGCCGGGCGTAAGCCGCTACCAGCCATTTGATCCCCTGACCCTGAAATGCCACCTGCAGCCGGCTGTGCTCGCCGCTGCCTTCGAGGTTGACGATGGTGCCTTCGCCAAACTTCGGATGTCGTACGCGCTGGCCTAATTTGTAGCCGGTATCGCTCTCGGCAATCGGCGCGCCCAGTCGCTGATGGTTTACCGGGCGGCTTACCGTGGCCCGCAGACGCACCTCTTCTACGCACTCCTGCGGCAGTTCTCCAATAAAGCGCGACGGGCGATGGTAAACCTCTTTGCCGTACAGACGGCGGGTTTCCGCGTAGGTCAGCGTCAGCTTCTGCATGGCGCGCGTCACGCCAACGTAGGCCAGACGACGCTCTTCTTCCAGGCGGCCGCCTTCATCAAGGGCCATCTGGCTCGGGAACATCCCCTCTTCGACGCCGACGATGAACACCTGCGGGAACTCCAGCCCTTTCGCCGAGTGCAGGGTCATCAGCTGAACCGCGTCCTGCCAGGTGTCCGCCTGCCCTTCGCCCGCTTCCAGCGCGGCGTGGGAGAGGAACGCCTGCAGCGGCATCAGATCTTCATCTTCTTCGTTGTAGCTGAACTGGCGCGTCGCCGTCACCAGCTCCTCTAAGTTTTCAATACGGGTCTGGCCCTTCTCGCCTTTCTCCTGCTCGTACATCGCGCGCAGCCCGGAGTCTTTAATCACCCGATCGGTCTGGACGTGCAGCGGCATATCGGTGGTCTCCTGCGCCAGCGCGTCAATCAGCTCCATAAAGCGCTGCAAGGCGCTGGCGGCGCGACCGACCAGCGCTTTATCTTTCAGCAGCTCGCGGCTGGCCTGCCACAGCGTCAGCTGACGATCGCGCGACGTCTGGCGCACCACGTCCAGCGTGCGGTCGCCGATGCCGCGGGTCGGCGTATTGACTACGCGCTCAAACGCCGCATCGTCGTTGCGGTTGGCGATCAGACGCAGGTACGAGAGCGCATCTTTGATTTCCTGGCGCTCGAAGAAGCGCATGCCGCCATAGATGCGGTACGGCATGCTGGCCTGCAGAAGCGCCTCTTCCAGCACGCGCGACTGGGCGTTGCTGCGATAGAGGATGGCGCACTGCTCCAGCGCCCCGCCGTTCTCCTGCCAGGTTTTTATCCGGTTCACCACGAAGCGAGCTTCGTCGAGATCGTTGAAAGCGCAGTACAGCGAGATTGGCTCGCCGTCGGCGCCGTCGGTCCAAAGCTTCTTGCCCAGGCGACCGTTGTTGTTTTCAATCAGGGCGTTGGCGGCGCTGAGGATGTTGCTGGTCGAGCGATAGTTCTGCTCAAGGCGGATGGTTTCCGCACCGGGAAAATCGTTAAGGAAGCGCTGAATGTTCTCGACCTGCGCGCCACGCCAGCCGTAAATCGACTGATCGTCATCGCCGACGATCATCACCTTGCCGGTATCGCCCGCCAGCAGGCGGATCCAGGCGTATTGAATGTTGTTGGTATCCTGGAATTCGTCGACGAGGATATTGGTGAAACGCTCGCGGTAGTGCTGGAGGATATGCGGCTTATTCAGCCACAGCTCGTGGGCGCGCAGCAGCAGTTCGGCGAAGTCCACCAGCCCGGCGCGATCGCAGGCTTCCTGATAGGCCTGATAGACCTTCTGCCAGGTCTGCTCGACCGGGTTACCGTAGCTCTGAATATGATGCGGACGCAGCCCTTCATCTTTCTGGCTGTTGATGTACCACATCGCCTGACGCGGCGGCCACTGCTTCTCATCGAGGTTCATCGCCTTAATCAGACGCTTCAGCAGGCGCAACTGGTCTTCGCTATCAAGGATTTGGAAATCCTGCGGCAGGTTGGCGTCCAGATGGTGCGCGCGCAGCAGGCGGTGGGCCAGGCCGTGGAAGGTGCCCACCCACATGCCGCCCTGGGTGGTGCCCATCAGCTGGCCGATACGATGGCGCATCTCTGCCGCCGCTTTGTTGGTAAAGGTCACCGCCATAATAGAATACGGCGAGCAGTTCTCTACGCTCAGCAGCCAGGCGATACGGTGCACCAGAACGCGCGTCTTACCACTGCCCGCCCCTGCCAGCACCAGCATGTTGGTGCGCGAGGCCGCTACGGCTTCACGCTGTTTGTCATTGAGGCTGTCGAGCAGGTAAGAAACGTCCATTGGCACCGCCGGAAGAGAAGGGGTTCCACGAACCCCTGTTAATATATACAGAGTGACTGGTGATTATATCAGCGAGGCCAGAGATGCCAACCGTGAAATTTCAATATGCGGCAGCAGGCGGCTGTCCGCGGTGTGCATCAGGTCCGCGCCTTGCGGTTTGATCCAGCATGCCTGCATGCCACAGCGCAGCGATCCGGCGACGTCAGTGGTCAGGTCATCGCCGACGTGCAGAATATGCCCGAGCGGTAAGTTCAGGCGCTCCGCCGCCAGATGGTACATGTCGGCAAACGGCTTGGAGCGGCCATCCGGCCCGGCGCGCAGCACAAAGCGGAAATAGTCGCTCAGGCCGAACAGCTCTGGTCGGGCGTTGCCGTTGGTAATCGCCACCAGCGGCCACTTCTCCGCCAGCTTCGCCAGCGTATCGTGGGTCTCCTGCGGGACATCGACGCGGCTTCGCCAGTGGGCGAAGTGTTCCATCGCCGCATCGGCCCCCGCTTTCGCCGCGTCGGCGGAGAGGCCGGCGTTACGCATGCCTAACTCCAGCGCACGGTGGCGCCAGACGGTCACGTCGTGATAGATCTCAGGCTCGGATGCCAGCAGCGTCTGGCGCAGCTGATTAAGCTCATGGGCGTCGAACTGGCTGAGCGACGGATGGTAGCTGCGCACAAAAGCCAGCGACTCGTGCATCGTCCGGTCAATTACCGGGCGGTTATCATAAAGGGTATCGTCCAGGTCAAACGTCAGCGCGGAAATCTGGCCCAGAGGTCGGTAAAAACGCATTATTTCCCCCGTTTTGCGCGCGGATGCGCGGCATCGTACACCGAGGCAAGGTGTTGAAAGTCGAGATGGGTATAAATTTGGGTGGTGGAGAGGTTAGCATGACCCAACAGCTCCTGCACACCGCGCAGATCGCCGCTGGACTCCAGCATATGGGTGGCAAAGGAGTGGCGAAGCTTGTGCGGATGCACATGGCTGTTCAGCCCCTGCTTAATGCCCCACTCGGCGAACCGCTTCTGTACGTTGCGCGCCGAAATGCGCTTGCCCAGTTTCGACAAAAACAGCGCGTCGTCGTCGGTACCGAACAGGCCGCGTAAATCCAGCCAGTGCTCAATCCACATCACGGCGTTGCGACCGATCGGCAAACGGCGCTCTTTGCTGCCTTTGCCCATCACCCAGACCTCGCCGCTTTCGAGATCGAGATGTTTGATATCAAGGTTGACCAGCTCGGATAAACGCAGCCCCGCGCCGTACATCACCTCCAGCATCGCCCGGTCGCGCACCGCCAGCGGATCGTTGAGATCGATATCCAGCAGCCGATTGACGTCATCGACATCGATATTTTTCGGCAGGTGACGGGGAATTTTCGGCGCGGCGATCCCTTTCGCCGGGTTGGCGCTGAGCTCGCCCTGGCCGACCAGCCAGTCGAAGAAACTGCGCAGCGCCGACAGGCGAAGCGCCAGGCTCGCCGGGCCTAACCCCGCGCGGCGACTGCGCACCGCAAAGCTTCGCACCTGAGCGGCATCGCACTGCGACCAGCTTTTCAGACCCGCCTCATCCGCCAGGGCGATCAGCGCGTCCAGCTGTCGCTGGTAATTCAGTAACGTGATCGGGCTGAGCTGGCGTTCAACGCCCAGGTGGCGCAGAAAGCGGGAGACGGCGGAGAAGAGAGGAGAATCGGTCATGCGCGTTCAATCCAGCGCTCCAGCAGGCCGGGCAGCATCTGGGCAATCTCCTGCAGCAGCTGCGTCCCCTGTCCTGGCTGATAATGCTGCGCATCGCGGCTGCTAAAGAGCATCACGCCGGGGGCATTATCGCCGCCCAGCAGCGACATCGCCACTGACCCAATGGCTTTCGCCTCCGGCAGCACCACCAGCAGCTCCGGACCGTTGAGCGGCCCAAGGTAGTGGCGCGCCTGGCCCAGACGTTGAATACGGATCGGCTCAAACGCCTGCCGGCTTAACGCCAGATGGGTAAACTTCGAAGGCGCGCCGAGGCGCCAGCTGTCAGGGAACAGGCGCACCGTGGCGCCCGCCAGCCCCAGCTCGCGCGCCCAGCGGTGAAGGCGGTTGAGCATATCGTCGAGGCTCTCCGCCGCCGCCAGCCGCGTTTGCAGCTGCAGCAGGCGCTGGAACAGGCTTTCATTGGCGACCGCCTGCTCCATCAGCAGCGACATATTCTCTTCCAGCACATGAATATGGTTACGCGCCCGCATCATATGCCACTCCACCAGCGAAATCGTACCGCGTACCGGATGCGGGACGCGGAGGTGTTCGACCTGGGCGGCATTACGAATAAAAAATTCAGGATGTTGCAACAGATAGTCCACCACGGCGCGATCGTTCAATGCGCTGGCGACCTCCTGTTGTTCTTCCCCGATTGGTTTCATAAATGAATAAATCCATCATAGACATGGGCCGCCGGGCCGGTCATAAACAGCGGCTGGCCCGGGCCTTTCCAGGCGATATCAAGACGACCGCCGGGTAATTCCACACGTACCGTTTCAGCGAGCAGCCCCTGCTGGATCCCCACCGCCACCGCGGCGCAGGCGCCGCTGCCGCAGGCCTGAGTTTCCCCTGCGCCGCGTTCGTAGACGCGCAGACGGATATGGGACCGGCCAACCACCTGCATAAAGCCGATATTGGCGCGCTCCGGAAAACGCTCATGGCTTTCCATTACCGGGCCGAGGGTTTCCACCGCCGCCGTATCCACATCATCCACCTGGATAACGCAGTGCGGGTTCCCCATGGATACCACGCCGCACAATACTGTCTGCTCGGCGGCACGCATGATATAGGTCTTTTCCGCTTTGTTGGCGCGGAACGGCACCTGGGAGGGCTCGAAGTTGGGCTCGCCCATGTTCACCCGCACCAGATCGTCTTCCGTTACGCTTAATACCATACGGCCGTTGGCCGTACTCACGCGGATGTCACGTTTATTGGTCAGGCCTTTCAGCCGGACGAAGCGTGCGAAACAGCGCGCGCCGTTGCCGCACTGCGACACTTCGCTGCCGTCGGCATTAAAGATCCGGTAATGGAAATCCAGATCCGGATCGTAGGGCGGCTCCACCACTAACAGCTGATCGAACCCGACGCCAAGGTGGCGATCCGCCAGGCGGCGAATCAGCTCCGGCGAGAAAAAAACATTCTGCGTTACCGCGTCAACGACCATAAAATCGTTGCCAAGGCCATGCATTTTAGAGAACTGCATCATCTACTCCAGTTGCGCGGAACAGAACGTTATCGTTAGTAATTGACCTGGCTCGGACCACCGGTATCGCCACGATCGTTACGATCCGGCGTTGAGCTCTGAATGCCCGGGTTAACCGGTTTTGTCGGCGGCGGCGCAGTTTTGTCAGCCGGCGGGAAATAGAGAGGCCCTTTCAGACCGCAGCCGGTCAGGCTGAAGATCGCAAACAAAACGGCAAGCGTAGGAAAAACGTTTTTCATTGATAGTTGCCCGTGATTCATTCTTTCTGCTTTCTATCATCGCAGGAGAAGGCGTAAAAGCAAGCCTTTAGCATCTGACTGCGCGCGCTTTTGTTTCGCGCTATACTGCCGCCAATCTCAAAAATGCGGGACAGAATCATGAATGACAGTGAATTTCATCGCCTTGCCGACAGCCTGTGGATGACCATCGAAGAACGCCTGGACGACTGGGACGGCGATAGCGACATCGACTGCGAAATCAACGGCGGCGTGCTGACCATCAGCTTTGAAAACGGCAGCAAAATCATTATTAACCGTCAGGAGCCGCTGCACCAGGTATGGCTGGCCACCAAACAGGGCGGCTACCATTTCAATCTCAAAGGCGACGAGTGGATCTGCGATCGCAGCGGCGAGACCTTCTGGGATCTGCTGGAGCAGGCGGCAAGTCAGCAGGCCGGTGAGACGGTGAGATTCCGTTAATGACGTGTTTCCCCGGATGGCGGCGCATCGCGCCTTATCCGGGCTACCCGACGTCTTAGAACCGTAGCCCTGCTAAGCGCAGCGCAAGCAGGGAATATCTCCGGATAGCGGCTCACGACTTATCCGGGCCAAATCTACGAGTAGCGCTGCTGCAGCACCGGCGAGGCGGTAACGTCCTGGCTGGTGGGTATCGCGGCGGCAATCGCCTGAGTGCGGAAAGGGATCACCTGGGTGCGCCCGTCCACCTCGACAATCTGATAGAACTGCGGCAGGTTGAAGTTGATAAAGCTGGAGCCGTAGGTAAAACGATCGTGCGATGACGAATAGAAGCGGCTGACGTCGCGCACCAGCTCCTCTTTGCTGCCCTCGCAGTGGTGATACACCTCAGCGCGGTTGCTCTCATCGAGAATATAGATGTTAAAGCCGCTGTCGTTGTTATCCGCGTCTTCAAAGAAGAACTGAATAATCCCTTCGCTGGCGAAGCCGTCCACCACCGCCGGCAGCTTAACGTGATTGGTTTCCACCTGCACCGACAGGCCGTGGAGCTTGTTGTGCGAGATAGCGCCGTAGAATTCAATGGCGTTTTCCAGCTTCTGCACCGAAACATTGAGACGCTCGAAGAACAGCCCCCAGGTCTGGCCGGAGACGCGCAGCGCTTTAAAGCGCCCGGTATCCTGGCGGGTACTGGAGAGACGCAGTTCGATGCACTCGGAGATCATCTGCTGTACGCGGGTACGGATCAGGCCGCGCAAGTGCTGGCTATAGCAGAACACCTCCACGCTGTCCGGCGGCGCGGCGTCCTGATGCATTTTACCGAGGATCGTTTTCAGCGCTTCGATCATCGCCTGCTCGCCGTTGAAATGCAGGGTACGCACTTCGTTCCACGAGTTGCGATACAGCAGGTCGACGCTGCCGATCAGGCATTTTTGCTCTTCGCCGAAGCTGAAAACATCAAGCTTACGGAAATCAAAGTGCACCACCTGATTGCGGAAGGCCGCCGTCGGGTCATATTCGAGGTTGACGATAATCGCCAGGTGGCGAATTTCGCATGGGCTGTATAGCGCTTTTGGCGTCGGCGCCGGCAGGCGCAGCGGGAAGTGGTGCGACACGTCGGCCACCATCTCCTGCAGCTTCGCCAGATCGACGATGCCGTTGCCCTTAATAAACAGGCGGGTGCGTGAGGTCAGCAGGCCGTTAAACCAGGCCCAGGCCACCAGCTTATTAAGATAACGGTTATATTCCAGCGGCTGATGGCTGATGATCGATTCCATATCCGGCGCGCGGTTGTACAGATACCAACCGGTACGGTTGGCGCGACCCGGCGGCACGTGGATAAAGGTCAGATTCGGTTCCGACAGGTCCGGCGAAATTTGCGGGTTCACCAGCGTCACTTTGCCCGGCAGCGCTTCAAAAGCCGCATACAGCTTACGCGTCAGCACGCCAATATCCTGCGGACTGGCGGAGACGCTGAGGTTATTGCGCCGCGCGAAGCGGATCAGATTACGATAGCTCTGCATCATCGCATCGAGCAGTTCGTTGTGCGCCTTGCGCACTTCATCAATTTTCCAGTTCGCGCGGTTGTCGAGCATCATCAGACGCTTTTCATCCCAGCCCCACGCGTTGACCAGCTGGCTGACGACTTCGCGACGCCAGCCGACGCAGGCGCGTTCGCGGCTGAGTTTTTCACACACTTTCAGATAGAAGCAGCGGCGCACCAGGTCGAGACGGGTTTCATCTTCGATGGCCTGCAGGTAGGTGGTGACGCGCTCCAGCATCATACAGTACGGGTCGAGGCCGAAGGAGACGATCTCGCCATCGTGCAGGCGCTGTTTGATATCTTTCGCCAGCAGGCGGTTATTGGGGTATTCCCAGGAATAGGCTTCCAGCAGCAGCGTTTTCAGCACCGCTTTATAGGGGGAGTCGATACTCTTATACAGCTGCCACAGGCTGGCGCCGAAGTACTCTTCCGCCGACAGCGAACTGAGGCCGCCGAGATCGAGCCACTCGTTTGGCGTCAGCACGCCCTGGGCATACAGCCCCATGACGTAATCGTCGTAATGCTCTTCTTCATCGCACGGCACCATATTCCACAGAATACGCTTGCCGGCGAGACGGACCGCGGTGCGGTAGAACTCATCGAGCAGTAAAATATGCTGGGTCGAACCGCAGTCTTCGCCGCCGAGGCTGCCGCTTTCGTTATGGCGGAAACGGTTTTCGTCGATCAGGAAGAAGCTGACTTCCACACCGAGCGAGGCCGCCCAGCTCTCAAGCAGGCTGCATTTTCGCTGCAGCAGCTGGCGCTCTTCGCTATCCAGCCAGGCCTGGTGACATACCCAGATATCCAGATCGGAAGAACAGCTCTGGCCGACGGAGGAGGTACTGCCCATCGAGTAGACGCCGGTGATCGGCAACTCGCCTTTCGGCGGCTCCTGGGTCTGCATGCCGCGATGCAGTTCCAGTTCTTCAAGATAGTGGCGTTGGGTTTCATCAGGCGTGTAGAGGCAAATGCCACGGGGAACGTTACCGTCAAGGTAACCCGGCATCAGCGGGTGATGATAATGTAATAACGTTGGCAGTAGACTGTAAACCTGCTGGAAAGCGGGTCCCATGGCAGCAAGCGCGCGATCCACGCGCAGTTGGTTGATGGCATCCAGTCTCTGTTTCAGTGTCTCAATATAGAGGTACAAGACATATCGCCTGATGTTCAAAAACCCGAGGTACAATAGTACGGAGGATTTCAGTATTTCAACAAAAACCGTCACCATTCGTCGTCGGTGTGGTTGTGAAGAGCAGCGGACAGACAAATGGTTTAAAACGTGATCAATTTAACACCTTGCTCATTGACCGTAAAGAAAGATGCGCTACATACAAGTGTAGCACCGTTTATTACCTGTAAATTCCTCACTACGCCTCCGGCAACCGCCCACGCGCATGAAAGGTTAAAAAAGAGTGGGCCGGAGCTATCTCCCACATAAACCGTGAAAACTAACATCCGTAAGACAACAATGTTAGGATGGTTAGTGGTCGACAATGACGGTAACAAGCATGTTAGACAAAGTTTTGAAAATTGCCACACGGCAAAGCCCGCTTGCGCTATGGCAGGCGCAATATGTTAAAGCGCGCCTGGAACAAGCGCATCCCGGACTGAAGGTCGAGCTGGTGCCGATGGTCACTCGCGGGGATGTCATCCTTGATACTCCCCTGGCAAAGGTGGGTGGCAAGGGCTTATTTGTGAAAGAGTTAGAGCTTGCCATGCTCGAAGGGCGCGCCGATATCGCCGTTCATTCGATGAAAGATGTGCCGGTGGAATTCCCGGAGGGGCTGGGGCTGGTGACTATCTGCGAGCGCGACGATCCGCGCGACGCGTTTGTCTCCAATCGCTATGCCTCGATTGATGAACTCCCGGCCGGCAGCGTCGTTGGCACGTCAAGTTTACGCCGTCAGTGCCAGCTGGCCGCCACCCGTCCGGATCTGGTGATCCGCTCTCTGCGCGGTAACGTCGGTACCCGACTGAGTAAGCTGGATAACGGCGAGTATGACGCCATCATCCTCGCCGCCGCCGGCCTGAAGCGCCTGCAGCTCGAGGCGCGAATTCGCCAGCCGCTGTCGCCTGAGCAATCTCTGCCGGCGGTCGGCCAGGGCGCGGTGGGCATCGAATGCCGTCTCGACGATGCATGGACCCAGGGGCTGTTAGCGCCTCTCAACCATACGGAAACGGCAGTGCGCGTGCGCGCCGAGCGGGCGATGAACACGCGTCTCGAAGGCGGCTGTCAGGTGCCGATTGGTAGCTATGCGGAACTGAAAGACGGTGAACTGTGGCTGCGGGCGCTGGTTGGCGCCCCGGATGGTTCGCAGATGGTACGCGGCGAACGGCGCGGGCCAGCAGAGCAGGCCGAAGCGCTTGGCATCTCGCTGGCGGAAGAGCTCCTGGATAACGGCGCCCGCGATATTCTCGCGGCAGTTTATGATGGAGAAGCCCCACGATGAGCATCCTGGTCACTCGTCCACTACCGCAAGGAGAAGCGCTGGTCAGCCGTCTGCGGGCCATGGGACGCGTGGCCTGGAGCTTTCCGCTGATAGAATTTACGCCCGGTCGGGAGCTTCCCGCGCTGGGCGACGCGCTTGCCCGCCTGGGGCCTGACGATCTGCTGTTCGCGCTGTCCCAGCATGCGGTGGAGTTCGCCCATGCCCGTCTGCAGCAACAGGGTATGCCCTGGCCCACTTCCCCGCGTTATTTTGCCATTGGCCGCACGACGGCGCTGGCCCTGCATACGGTCAGCGGGCAGCACATCCATTACCCGTTAGATCGGGAAATTAGCGAAGTCTTGCTACAATTACCTGAATTACAAAACATTGCCGGGAAGAATGCGCTGATCTTACGCGGCAATGGTGGGCGGGAACTCTTAGGCGCGACGCTGACCGAGCGCGGCGCCAGGGTCACATTTTGTGAATGTTATCAACGTAGTGCAAAGCATTATGATGGCGCAGAAGAAGCGATGCGCTGGCAATCTCGCGGGGTCACCACGCTGGTGGTCACCAGCGGCGAGATGCTGCAGCAGCTATGGTCGTTAATACCGCAATGGTATCGCGAACGGTGGCTCCTGCACTGCCGCGTTGTCGTTGTCAGCGAACGTCTGGCCCTTCAGGCCCGGGAGCTGGGCTGGCAGGAGATTCAGGTTGCCGATAGCGCCGACAACGATGCGCTGCTACGCGCATTACAATAACTCTCAACATTGGAAGCCATAATGACGGAACAACAAAATCAATCCGCCGTGGTTGAAGAGACCAGGGAGGCCGTGGAGACCACACCACAGCCAGAGAACACTGATAAGAAGAAGGCTGGCAACAAAACCAGCCTGGCGCTCAGCGCGATCGCTATCGCCATTGCGATAGCCGCCGGTATCGGCCTGTATGGCCTGAACAAACAGCAGGCCTCGCGTCAAAACGAAACCACCTCTGAATTATCAAGCCAGGTCGCGGCGCTGCAAAAAGCGCAGGAGAGCCAAAAAAGCGAACTGGAAGGCATTATCAAACAGCAGGCCGAGCAGCTAAACGAAGCCAAACATCAGCAGGAGACGCTGGCCAAACATCTGGACGAAGTCCAGCAAAAAGTGGCGATCATTTCCGGTAGCGACGCCAAAACCTGGCTGCTGGCCCAGGCCGACTTCCTCGTCAAGCTGGCGGGACGTAAGCTGTGGAGCGATCAGGATGTCACCACCGCCGCCGCGCTGCTGAAAAGCGCCGACGCCAGCCTCGCCGACATGAATGACCCAAGCCTGATCGGCGCCCGCCGGGCGATCACCGACGATATCGCCACCCTCTCCGCGGTGAACCAGGTCGACTACGACGGCATGATCCTCAAGGTTAATCAGCTGGCGAACCAAATCGATAACCTGCGGCTGGCGGATAATAACGATGACGATTCGCCGATGGATTCTGATAGCGATGAGCTCTCCAGCTCCATCAGCGAATGGCGCGTCAATCTGCAGAAAAGCTGGCAGAATTTTATGGACAGTTTTATCACCGTGCGCCGCCGCGATGAAACGGCGGTCCCGCTGCTGGCGCCGAATCAGGATATCTATCTGCGGGAAAATATTCGCTCTCGCCTGCTGGTCGCCGCGCAGGCAGTGCCGCGCCATCAGGAAGAGACCTGGAAACAGTCGCTGGATAACGTCTCGACCTGGGTACGCGCCTATTACGATACCGATGACGCCACCACTAAAGCCTTCCTTGAAGAGGTGGATAAGCTCAGTCAGCAAAGCATTACTATGACGGTGCCGGAAACGCTGCAGAGCCAGGCGTTGCTGGAAAAACTGATGCAGACCCGGGTGCGTAATCTGATGGCGCAGCCTGCCGTTTCCGCAGGCGGCGCGCCCTCGCCTGCACCTGCAGCACCGGCGGCCCCCGCTGCGCCGCAAGGAGAGTAACGCATGCTGAAAATTCTTTTACTCTTCGCACTGTTGATCGCCGGGATCGTGCTTGGCCCGATGATCGCCGGGCATCAGGGCTACGTCCTGATCCAGACCGATAATTACAATATCGAGACCAGCGTGACCGGGCTGGTGATCATCCTGATCCTCGCCATGGTGGTGCTGTTCGCCATTGAATGGCTGCTGCGCCGTATTTTCCGCACCGGGGCGCATACGCGCGGCTGGTTTGTCGGCCGTAAACGCCGTCGCGCGCGTAAGCAAACCGAGCAGGCGCTGCTTAAGCTGGCGGAAGGTGATTACCAGCAGGTTGAGAAGCTGATGGCGAAAAACGCCGATCACGCCGAACAGCCGGTGGTGAACTATCTGCTGGCGGCGGAAGCGGCCCAGCAGCGCGGCGATGAAGCGCGGGCTAACCAGCATCTGGAGCGCGCCACCGACCTGGCGGGCGATGACCTGATCCCGGTGGAAATCACCCGCGTTCGCCTGCAGCTGGCGCGCAATGAAAATCACGCCGCGCGTCATGGCATCGATAAGCTACTGGAAATCACCCCGCGTCATCCGGAAGTGCTGCGCCTCGCCGAACAGGCTTATACCCGTACCGGCGCCTGGCAGTCGCTGCTGGATATCATTCCGTCGATGGCGAAAGCTAACGTCGGCGATGAAGAGCACCGCGCCGCGCTGGAACAGCTGGCATGGGTTGGCCTGATGGACAAAGCGCTGGCCGACGGCGGCAGCGAGGGGCTGCGCGAATGGTGGCGCAACCAGAGCCGTAAAACGCGGGCGCTGGTGCCGCTGCAGGTGGCGATGGCCGAGCGCCTCATCGAGAGCGACGATCACGATACCGCGCAGCAAATTATTATTGATGGTCTGAAGAAACAGTATGACGACCGTCTGGTGATGCCGATCCCGCGCCTGAAGACCAATAACCCGGAACAGCTGGAGAAAGTACTGCGC
This sequence comes from Klebsiella sp. GB_Kp056, assembly GCF_040064755.1. Taxonomy (NCBI): domain Bacteria; kingdom Pseudomonadati; phylum Pseudomonadota; class Gammaproteobacteria; order Enterobacterales; family Enterobacteriaceae; genus Klebsiella; species Klebsiella sp. GB_Kp056. The sequence continues at coordinate 47,194 of NZ_JBEAJA010000045.1, forward strand.
CAGCAGATCAAAGCCGTTGGCGATCGTCCGCTGCTGTGGAGCACCCTGGGCCAGTCGCTGATGCGGCACGGCGAATGGCAGGAGGCCAGCATCGCCTTCCGCGCCGCGCTTAAGCAGCGTCCGGATGCCTTTGATTACGCCTGGCTGGCGGATGCTCTGGATCGCCTCCATCAACCGGAGGAAGCGGCCACCATGCGCCGCGATGGTCTGCTGCTGACGTTGCAGAATAACCCTCAGCAATAACCTCACCTGGCTATCGCCTCCTGCGGGGCGATAGCCCTTCTCCCCCGCCTTCCCGTTGACGCTCCCCCTGAAAGAAAAAAACGCCTGCGCTGAAATCAGGGCAGGCGTTAAAACAGGTCTGTTTGACAACAAATTGGGTGCTTCACTCAACGTAATGTCCATGGTGTTTGATGAGGCATAAATGCGACATCTGTCAGTGGACGATAAGCACCGTAAGAACGGCTCTGCATCATTCCGGAGTTTATGAGGCACAAAGGCGAACATAAGAGATGGAATGAGCATCTACCCGATTATTATCGCACAGGATCCAGGGAAATTGCATCTACCACAGTGATGAATTGAGAGTTTTCCTGACGCGTATTCTTAAGCAAAGAGAAGATTTTTTATCAGCAAGATCAGGGGAATAAGTCATGGCAGGAAGTCACAGAAAACAAAAAACCCCGCCGAAGCGGGGTTCAAAATTGGTCGGCGAGAGAGGATTCGAACCTCCGACCCACTGGTCCCAAACCAGTTGCGCTACCAAGCTGCGCTACTCGCCGAAATACTGCTTTTTGAATTTTTAGTTCAATTCGTTAAAGTCGTGGTGCGAGGGGGGGGACTTGAACCCCCACGTCCGTAAGAACACTAACACCTGAAGCTAGCGCGTCTACCAATTCCGCCACCTTCGCAAATTCACAACTCTATCAAATAATGGGGTGGCTAATGGGATTCGAACCCACGACAACTGGAATCACAATCCAGGGCTCTACCAACTGAGCTATAGCCACCACTGCAAACCTTTTACGCGGTATTAAAACCACCGCAGCTCCAGCACCGGGTTAATGGTGCGCCCGACAGGATTCGAACCTGAGACCTCTGCCTCCGGAGGGCAGCGCTCTATCCAGCTGAGCTACGGGCGCTTAGCGCCGTTGCGGGGTCGGATAATACGGACTTCCTCCCCCGCTGTCTAGTGCCTTTTAAAAGAAAATTATCGTTTGCTCATGCTTTGTTCGTTTTGGCGCTTATTCAGCCGTATTATTGACTTGCCCCTGCCTTCCGAGGCCAAACACCTTATAAATCAGGGTAACGGCAGCAAGGAAAATAATGCCGACAAAGAGCGACATCCGGGTTTCATCATTCAGCCCCATCCCGACCAGCACGCAGATCAGGAAAGCCATGGTGAAATAGTTGGCCCACGGAAACAGCAGCGAACGGAACGGATGGCTGGCTATCGCTGCCCGATGTACGCGACGGAAACGCAGCTGACTAATCAGGATCACAAACCAGGGCACCATCCCCGGCAGGACGCTGGCGCTATAGACATAGACAAACACCCGTTGCTGATTAGGAATGATGTAATTCAGGCAGGAGCCTACCAGCAGGATCAGAATAGACAGCGCCACGCCGACGGCCGGAACGCCGTTGCGCGATACCTTACCGATCGCCGCCGGCAGCTGACGGTTCTTCGCCAGGGCGTACAGCATACGTCCGCAGCTGTACATCCCGCTGTTGCAGCCGGAAAGCGCCGCCGTCAGCACCACAAAGTTGATAATCCCCGCCGCGGCGGTAATACCGATTTTGGCAAACGTCAGTACGAACGGGCTGCCGTTGGAGCCGATTTGATCCCATGGGAAGATGGTGACGATAACGAAAATCGCGCCGACGTAGAAAATCAGGATCCGCCACAGCACTTTGCCCACCGCGCTGCGCAGTGTGACCTGCGGATTTTTCGCTTCACCAGCGGTAATGCCGATGAGCTCCACGCCCTGATAGGACGCGACCACGATACACAGCGCCGTCAGGAAGCCCTTCCAGCCGCCGGCAAAGAAGCCGCCATGTTCGGTCAGGTTGCCAAAACCGATGGAGTGGCCGCCGTTGCCAAAGCCGAAGAAAATGACGCCCAGGCCCACGACGATCATCACGATAATGGTGGTCACTTTAATCATGGCGAACCAGAACTCGATTTCACCGTACAGCCGGACCGCCGCGAGGTTAGCCAGCGCCACCAGCCCCACGGCAATTAACGCCGGGATCCACTGCGCCATCTCCGGGAACCAGAACTGCACATAGACGCCGATGGCGGTAATCTCAGAGATGCCCACCGCCATCCACATAAACCAGTACGACCAGGCGGTCAGGTAGCCGAAGAAGGGGCTCATATAGCGATGCGCATACACTGCGAAGGAGCCGGTGACGGGCTCAAGGAACAGCATTTCGCCCATTGAGCGCATAATGAAAAAGACGAACAGGCCAGCGATAATGTACGCCAGCAGCACGGAAGGCCCAGCCCACTTCAGGGTACTGGCCGCCCCCATAAACAACCCCACGCCAATCGTCCCCCCAAGGGCGATCAGTTCAATATGCCGGGCCTCCAGTCCACGCTGGAGCTCCGCTTTTTTCTCAGTCATATATCCTCTTGTGTTTGCCGTATTCCGGGTACTCCCGGTTATTGTTATTAACTGAACTCATAGCCTTGCCGACGCGCAGGTCTCCCCCGCGCGTATGAAGCCTGCGAATGGTTAATGAATTTTATGGAAATGGCAAATAAAGTATCAGGCGAGTAAAGACATTAAACAGAAAATGGACACAAACTCGCCAGAATGCAGAGGAATATTAGAGTTTATTGGTGTAATGCCAACGTAAATATCGTAGCAGCCGGGCCTGCCTTTTAATCCGGCTCGGCTGGGAAACCAGGCGGTAAAACCACTCCAGCCCCAGATCCTGCCAGAACTTCGGCGCCCGATGAACGTGCCCGGTGAAAACATCGTAAGTGCCGCCGACGCCCATATACAGCGCGTGCGGGTACAGGCGCCGACAGTCGCGCATAAAGACCTCCTGACGCGGGGACCCCATGGCGACGGTGACGATTTTCGCCCCGCTGTCTCGAATGCGTTCGAACAATGCCTGCCGTTGCTCAGGCGCAAAATAGCCGTCCTGGCTGCCGACGATATTCACCTGCCAGCGCTGGCGCAGGCTGGACGCCGTCTGCGCCAGGACTTCAGGTTTACCGCCGACCAAAAACACCGGAGTGCCTTCAGCGCCGGCGCGCTGCATTAACGCTTCCCAGAGATCGGCTCCCGCCACGCGGGACACCTGGGCCTGCGGATATTTTTTACGCAGCGAACGTACCACGCTGATGCCATCCGCATATTTAAACTCCGCCGCCTCAATCAGCGCCCGCACCTCGGGGTTATCCTCTACGGCCAGCATTTTCTCGGCGTTAATCGCCACCAGCGTCCCCTCCCGGAGAACGCCGTCGGCATACAAATAATCCAGAGCGTGCTGCATATCGCGCCAGCCTATGAGCTGCAGCCCTCTTAACAGGTACAACGGCGCGGAAATGGTCCCAGTCATGTCCATCCTTCTCAGACTTGCGGTTGCGAAAGCGGTTTTACGCGCTTATGAATCAGTCCCACGCTATCCAGGAACCAGTACAGCAGTTTCGCCGCCAGCAAGCAGATACCAAAGATCACGAGGAAAAACACCACGCGGGAGCCGAACGAATCCAGCCCCTCGCGCGCCAGCACTATCATGTTGAAGATAGCGCCGAAACAGAAACTATGCAGGATTGCCGCTTTATAGCGATTGCTCTCCCGGTTGCCGAGCTCATACAGCCAGTCGAACCATTTAATAATCAACCCGACCGCCACAGCGCCCAGCGGCACAAACCAGACGCCGCCCATCACCACCAGCGAGCCAATCAGCGTCGGCGAAATCGCCAGCCCCGAATGGTTGTTTAACACTTCCCAGGTGAAGTAGTTGGCGGTATTGAGCACCATCGTCGGACGACCGTGCCACATCCAGCTGGGGATAAAGACGTAGAAGTCGCGGATCATCGGCGCCAGCCCCTGGAAATCGATCTTGTCATAGTTTTGCAGCAGCAGCGCCAGGTTCTCCCACGGCGAGAAGGTATCGCGTGTGAGATAGAGGAAGGTATAAAACGCTTCGTCGCCGCTGACGTTCATCCCGTAGCGCTTCAGCGCCAGCCAGAACATGCCGACGATGCCCAGCACGCCCGCCGCAGCCAGCATCCACAAGCTGATCCAGCCGCGAATAATGCCGATAAACAGGAAGATGGCGAAGGCGATGATGATATTGGCGCGAGTCCCGCCGACGATAGCGTAGGTCAGCAGACCAAAGGCCACGGTGCTGACGAGGAAGAAAATCCACGCCTTATAATCCTGGCGCAGGAAATAGACCACCAGCATCGCCGGAATAAAGAAGTAGAAGAAGCGCTTCAACGCCACGCCGGAGACTTCAGCAGAGAAAATCTGGCTGTAGGAGTTGAGCTTAAACAGCAGGAAACCGTTGTGGGCGAAGAAGATGCCGACGCACAGCAGCGCCAGCCCCATCAGTATGCCCCACGCCAGATGGGTTTCCACCCGGTTCATGGTAAACAGCGGCCGACGCGTAACCTCACGCGATGCCGGACGCAGCCGCGTTTTATAGGTCACGTAGTAGATCGCGTAGAAGCACACCGCGATCAGCAGCGTCTGCAGCAAAATCTCCGGCGGCGCCACGCTGACGTCAAAGCGGAACACCAGAATACTGGTCAGCGGGAAGCCGAAGAAAAAGGTCAGCAGAAACAGCAACGAGAAAAAGACGTTGAAGTTGAAGCGTACCCGACGGAACTCAAACCAGGTGGCGGTGGCGATAAACAGCGTCGACAGCAGCCAGACCACCAGCAGCCCGCTAAATTGCATTAACGTCATGCCTGCCCCTCCGCCGCTAACCGTAGCGCCCGCTGCCAGCCCGTCAGATAGTTCGGCCGGAAGAAAGCGATACCCGACTTATCCACGCTCGCCAGCTGGCGCTGCGCTTCGCGCACCACGCTGACGTCCAGCGCATCGCTGGTGAACAGCACCGGCACATGCTGCTCGGTCATATCCTGCCAGAATGGGTTTTCGCGGTTGAGCACGCAGGGAATGCCCGCCTGAATCAACAGGCACAAGGTGCCGATCCCCTGCTGACGCGCAAACAGGAAATAGCCCAGATCGCAGCGGCGCAGCAGCGCCAGATAATCATGAAACTCAAGCTTCTCGCTGAGGATCTGCAGATGCTCGCGACTAAACAGCGCCGCCCCCGCCTCACGAACCTCATTGATATAGGCCTCGTTATTCGCCGGATAGCCCATCGGCACGATGACGTTTACCGTATCGCCAAACTGCTGATGGATAGCCTTCAGCGCGGCAATATGTTCATTGCTGCGATCCCCGGAGTTGCCCACCAGAATGGTCAGCGTGTCGCCACGCGGCGCGTTTTCGGCCAGGGTATTCAGCGCCGGATCCATACGGGTCGGGAAGTAGAGCAGTTCGCCCGGAACGCGCGGATGGCGGTTAGCGAACCAGCTAAGATCGCCGCGGGTGGCGAAAACGCGCCCTACCCGCCCCTGCGCCAGGCGGCGCAGCGGATAGAACAGGCGGAACTTCAGGCTGGTCGCGTTTTCATACAGATCCGCCCCCCAGATATGCCAGTTAAACTGCGATGGGCGGATACCGCCGCTCAACAGCGCCAGCCACAGACCGGTATTGAACTGGCCGTGGAAGAAAAAGCGCTGCTGACGGTTGGCTTTGGCTTGCGCAATCACCGCCTGCGCCAGCGACTTCTTCCCCGGATAGCAGGTGATGTCCAGCGCCGGATACCCATCACGCACGCTGGCCTCATCACCGACGACCATAAATCTCCTGGCCTGCGGATCGGCGGCCAGTTCGTCGTTAAAGAACCGCAGTACGGTCTGGTTATGATGCGGGATATCCGATCCCAGTACATGTATCAGTGCTGTCATGCCCGTTTACGCCAGAGTAAAAACACGCCACTACAAAGGGCGAAATAAACAATATAAGTGGCCATATACGCCTGCGCCGCGCCAACCGCGCCGTGCGCCGGTATAAGCCAGTGTGAGAATGCGGTCAGCAGCGTGAACTGGCTGATTTCCGTCAGAATATAAAAACGCAGCGACGCTTTAGCGATCACCAGATAGCCATAGACGTAGGCGCCTACTTTTAAAACGTCGCCCACCAACTGCCAGGCGAACAGGTCTCGCATCGCGGTAAAGCGATCGGAAAACAGCAGCCAGATGGCAAAATCGCGCAGCAGCCAGACCGTCAGGCTCGCCGCCGCCACTGCCGGCAGGACGAATTTCAGCGACTTGACTATCTCGCGGGTGATATCCGTTTTGGCGCTCAGCCGCGACAGCGTCGGCAGGAGATAGACGCTGAACGAGGCGGTAATAAACTGCAGATAGGCATCGGAGATACTGCTCACCCCCTGCCAGATACCGACCGCCTCCCAGCCATAATGCGCCGCCAGCAGATTACGCATCATCACATAAGCCACCGGCAGGGTCACTGAGGTTATCAGCGCCATCAGGGTAAATTTCGATAGCTGTCCCGCCAGACCGTTATCCCAGCGCGGACGCAGGGCGCTCAGCGGAATATTACCCCGCCGCCAGAGCATGATGCCCGCAGGGATCACCACCAGCGCCGGCACTAACGCCAGCCCCAGCAGCGCCCCCTGGTAACCACCGAAGTAGTAACAGGCATAATAGGCCGCCACGCCAATCAGGCTGCCGGCAATCAGCGAGAAGGCGTTTCCCGCCGCATCGCGAAAGCCTTTCATCAGCGCCAGCAGGAAGTTCGCCCAGGCGATCCCCATCTGCACCAGCGCCACCAGCCGTACCAGATTCTGATAATGAGTATGACCGAACAGCCCCTGGCTTATCGGCGCCGCCGCCAGTAAAAACACCAGCGCCAGCAGCGTGGAAAAGCCAAGCACCATCGCCGACGAGGTACCCACCACCTGCTTCAGGCGCGGGGGATCGTCGTGATGCTGAGCCACCAGCTTCGTGACGCCGTTAAATATCCCGGCCCCGGCCAGCACGCCGAGCACGGTGACCAGTTGCCGGAAGTTACCGGCCTGGCCAACGCCCGCGGGCCCAAACGAGACGGCCAGCAGCTTGACGACCAACAGCCCGGCGCCGATTTTGACCAGCGTCGAGGCCGCCGTCCACAATGAGGCTTTTGCTAACGACATATCAGGAGAAGTAGCTCAGCAGCGAGTTAATCACCGTCCGCTGGTTCACCACAGACAGATTGTAAAACAGCGGCAGGCGCACCAGGCGCTCGCTCTCCTGGGTGGTATAGCGGTCTTCACCGTGGAATTCGCCGAAGTGTTCGCCTGCCGGACAGCTGTGCAGGGGAATGTAATGGAATACCGCGAGGATCTCCGCCTCTTTCAGCCAGGCGATAAGCCTGCTGCGATCCTCGATATCGCGCAGCTTAATGTAGAACATGTGCGCGTTTTGCCCGCAGTCAGCCGGGACCGTCGGCAGTTCAATACGTCCCGCGCGGGCCAGCGGCAGCAGCGCGTCATAGTAATTCTGCCACAGCGCCAGACGCTGCTGGTTGATGCGCTCCGCCGCTTCCAGCTGCGCCCACAGATAGGCGGCCTGCAGGTCGGACATCAGATAGCTGGAGCCAATGTCCCGCCAGGTATATTTATCCACCAGGCCACGAAAGAACTGGCTGCGGTTGGTGCCTTTTTCGCGAATGATCTCCGCACGTTCCACCAGCGTGCGATCGTTGATCAGCGTCGCCCCGCCCTCACCGCCGGCGGTGTAGTTTTTAGTTTCATGGAAGCTGAAGCAGCCGATATGGCCGATGGTGCCCAGCGCGCGCCCCTTGTAGGTGGACATCACCCCCTGCGCGGCGTCTTCCACCACGAACAGGTTGTACTTGTCGGCGATGGCCATGATGGTATCCATCTCGCAGGCTACGCCGGCATAGTGCACCGGGACGATCGCCCGGGTTTTATCGGTGATAGCGGCTTCGATTAACGTTTCATCGATATTCATCGTATCGCGACGGATATCGACGAAGACGATTTTCGCCCCGCGCAGCACAAAGGCATTGGCGGTGGAGACAAAGGTATAGCTGGGCATAATCACTTCGTCGCCCGGCTGGATATCCAGCAGCAGCGCGGCCATCTCCAGCGAAGCCGTGCAGGAAGGGGTTAGCAGGGCTTTTGCCGTGCCAAAACGCTGCTCCATCCACTGCTGGCAGCGGCGCGTAAAGCCGCCGTCGCCGCACAGCTTGCCGCTGTTCATCGCAGACTGCATGTAATCAAGCTCGGTTCCAACCACCGGCGGCGCGTTAAATGGGATCATGGGGTCACCTGTATAGCCAGTAGGCGGTGCTTTCCACATTAGCACCGCTGAGAATATAACGTTTAAGCGCGGCGGTGTTGCCCATCTGGGTCGCCACCCGCAGTGTAGAAAGTCCGCGCGAAGCGGCCCAGTACCGCGCCGCCTGCATCAGCTGCGCCCCGGCGCCGCGTCCGGCCAGCAGGCCGATACGCGCCTCGGTGGCATTGAGCTGGCGCAGGGAGACAAAGGCGCGAATATCGCCCTCTGGATGGCGGTAAATCAGGCACTGATGATCGAAGGTGCCGCGCACCGCATTTTCAATCCACTGGGCATAGAAACGGCCGCTGGCGTCGGCAGCATACCAGGGCGCGCGAAAGCGGCTCATCGCAAAGGCCTGCGCCGCCTGCTCGCGCAGTGGCGCAATATCCGCCTCCACGGCGACGTCGGCGCCCGCATCCGCAGGGTTGCCCACCGGTAGCGCCAGATCGACCTCGCCTTCCACCAGCTGAAAACCCAGCTGCTGCAGCGCGTCGAGCCGGACGGTGTCGCTGGCGGCTACCTTCGCCTGCACTCGCGACCACCCCGCCAGCGCCTCAGGCGTCAGCCGCGGCGCATGCTCGTCAAAGTGAACGACGGCGCTGTTAACGGCAAAGAAGCGGTTCTCCCACTCCAGGGGATCAATACTGGCGCGGACGGGCACGGAGCAGATCCAGCAGATATTGGCCGTAGCCGGTTTTTTCCAACCGCTTCGCCGCGTGTTTGACGCCGTCGTCGTCCAGCCAGCCGTTGCGCCAGCCGATCTCTTCCAGACAGGCGATTTTGAAGCCCTGACGCTTCTCGACGGTCTGCACGAACATGCTGGCCTCGATCAGGCTATCGTGGGTGCCGGTATCCAGCCACGCAAAGCCGCGTCCAAGCAGTTCGACGGTCAGTGCGCCATCTTCAAGGTACATCTGGTTGATGGAGGTGATTTCCAGTTCGCCGCGCTCGGATGGCTTGACCCGTTTGGCGTACTCCGCCACCTTGCCATCGTAGAAATAGAGACCGGTGACCGCCCAGTTCGACTTCGGCTGCTTCGGCTTCTCTTCCAGCGACAGCGCGCGAAAGTTGTCATCAAACTCCACCACGCCAAAGCGCTCAGGATCCATCACCTGATAGCCAAAAATCGTCGCCCCTTCCGTGCGGGCAGCCACGCTGCGCAGCTTGGGGCTGAAGCTCTGGCCGAAGAAGATATTGTCGCCTAACACCAGGCACACCGGTTCGCCGTTAAGAAAGGCTTCGCCGATGATAAACGCCTGGGCTAAACCATCCGGCGTCGGCTGTACGGCATAGTGCAGCGCAATGCCAAACTCTGAGCCATCGCCGAGCAGGCGCTGAAAATCGCGCAGATCGTCCGGCGTGGTGATGATCAGGATCTCACGGATCCCGGCCAACATTAATACCGACAGCGGGTAGTAGATCATCGGCTTATCGTAGATCGGCAACAGCTGCTTCGACACGCCGCGGGTGATGGGATGCAGTCGCGTTCCGGAACCCCCCGCCAGAATAATACCTTTCATCATTCCCCCCAGAGATGATTAGCCTTGCAGTCCAAGACGCTCGCCCTGATAGCTTCCGTCCTGAACCTGGCGCCACCATGTCTCGTTCGCCAGATACCACGCCACGGTCTTACGCATACCGGAAGTGAAGGTCTCAGCCGGCGTCCAGCCCAGCTCACGGGCGATCTTCGAGGCATCAATGGCATAGCGCAGATCGTGGCCCGGGCGATCGGCAACAAAGGCGATCAGGTCGCGATAGTGCGCCACGCCCTGCGGCTTATGCGGCGCCAGCGCTTCGAGCAATTCGCAAATGGTTTCCACCACCTCGATGTTTTTACGCTCGTTATGACCGCCGATATTGTAAGTCTCGCCCGGTTCGCCGCGGGTCGCCACCAGATACAGCGCTCTGGCGTGATCTTCCACGTACAGCCAGTCGCGGATCTGCTGTCCATTGCCATACACTGGCAGCGGCTTGCCTGCCAGCGCGTTGAGGATGGTCAGCGGGATCAGCTTCTCGGGGAAGTGATATGGGCCGTAGTTATTCGAGCAGTTGGTGATAAGCGTCGGCAGGCCGTAGGTCCGCAGCCAGGCACGCACCAGGTGGTCGCTGCTGGCTTTCGAGGCCGAATAGGGGCTGCTTGGCGCATAGGGCGTGGTCTCGGTAAAGAAATCATCGCTGCCGTGCAGATCGCCATACACTTCATCGGTGGAGATGTGATGGAAGCGAAACGCCGACTTTTGCGCCGTAGCCAGCGTATTCCACCAGCTACGGGCCGCCTCCAGCAGCGTATAGGTGCCCACGATATTGGTTTCAATAAATGCCGCCGGGCCGTCAATCGACCGATCGACATGGCTTTCCGCCGCCAGGTGCATCACTGTATCCGGTTGATACTGCACGAAAATACGGTCCAGCTCGCCGCGGTCGCAGATATCCACCTGTTCAAAGGCGAAACGCGCATCCTGCGCCACCGGCGCCAGCGACATTAAATTGCCGGCGTAGGTCAGTTTATCCACCACCACCACGCGATCGGCGGTGTGCTGGATAATCTCCCGCACTACCGCCGAACCAATGAAGCCCGCGCCGCCGGTGACCAGAATGGTTCTCACCGCCATACTCCTTTGGTGTCGATGATATACGCCTGGGTGACGCTGTCGCCGCTAACGGCTTTAAATTCATTGTGATCGACCAGCATCACCAGCACGTCGGCGCTGGCCAGCGCCGCATCGAGGGTCGCCAGCGTACACAGACCGTCGAGTTTCTTCGGCAGCGCGTGAATGTTGGGCTCAACTACCTGCGTCGTGCCGCTGTGCCAGCGGGCAATCTGCGCGGCAATTTCCATTGCCGGGCTTTCGCGCAGGTCGTCAATATTCGGCTTAAAGGCGAGGCCAAAACAGGCAATGGTCAGTTCGCTGGCCCGTTTGTTGGTGGCATTCAGGCAGTCAGCTACCTGCGCCTTCACCTGTTCGATAACCCATTCCGGCTTGTGGTCGTTGACCTCACGGGCCGTGCGGATCAGACGCGCCTGCTGCGGGTTTTGCGCCACGATAAACCACGGGTCGACGGCGATACAGTGGCCGCCGACGCCCGGTCCCGGCTGCAGGATATTCACTCGCGGATGGCGGTTCGCCAGGCGGATCAGTTCCCAGACGTTAATGGCCTGATCGGCGCAAATCAGCGACAGCTCGTTGGCAAAAGCGATGTTGACGTCGCGGAAGCTGTTTTCCGTCAGCTTGCACATCTCGGCGGTACGCGAGTTGGTCACCACACATTCGCCTTCGAGGAAGATTTTATACAGCTCGCTGGCGCGAGCGGAGCAGACCGGCGACATGCCGCCGATAACGCGGTCGTTTTTAATCAGCTCGACCATCACCTGGCCGGGCAATACCCGCTCCGGGCAGTAGGCGATATTCACGTCCGCCGCTTCACCCACCTGCTGGGGAAAGCTGAGGTCCGGGCGCATCTCCGCCAGCCACTCAGCCATCTGTTCGGTCGACCCGACCGGCGAGGTGGACTCGAGGATCACCAGCGAGCCTTTCTTTAACGTCGGCGCAATGGATTTAGCCGCCGACTCGACAAACACCATATCCGGCTCATGGCGATCTTTAAACGGCGTCGGCACGGCAATCAGGTAGGCATCCGCTGCCACCGGGGTGGTGGTGGCGCTTAAATATCCCTGCTCGACCGCGGTCTTCACCACGCTCGCCAGATCCGGCTCCACGATATGAATCTCTCCACGGTTAATGGTCTCCACGGCATGTTGATTGACATCAACGCCGACCACCCGCTTCTGCCGGGAGGCGAACGCGGCAGCGGTTGGCAGCCCGATATAGCCAAGGCCAATCACTGAAATGGTAGAAAAACTCATAGCGTTACCTGATTATTTTTAAGTGCAGACAAAATTCGACGACATGCTTCGCCATCGCCATAAGGATTATGCGCGCGGCTCATCGCCTGGTATGCGGCATCATCCTCCAGCAGTCGCGTGACTTCCGCCACGATGCGCTGGCTGTCGGTGCCCACCAGACAGACGGTACCGGCGGCCACCGCTTCCGGACGTTCGGTCATATCGCGCATGACCAGCACCGGTTTCCCCAGGGAGGGCGCCTCTTCCTGAATACCACCGGAATCGGTCAGGATGAGCCAGGCCCGATCCATCAACCAGACGAACGGCAGGTAGTCCTGCGGTTCAATCAACATCACGTTGTCGATATTGCCGAGAATACGGTTCACCGGTTCGCTGACGTTAGGATTCAGGTGAACCGGATAGACAATCTGCACCTCAGGGTGGGTATGGGCTATCTCCGCCAGCGCCTGGCAGATCTGCTCAAAGCCGAGCCCAAAGCTTTCCCGCCGATGGCCGGTAACCAGAATCATTTTTTTACCGTGGCTAATGAAAGGATAGCGCTGCAGCAGGGTCTCCCGTAGCGCTTCATCGCCCAGAACGCGATCGCGCACCCAGAATAGGGCATCGATGACCGTATTCCCGGTCACCGTGATGCGACTGTCGGCAATGTTTTCCCGCAGCAGATTCTGCCGCGAGGTTTCCGTAGGGGCGAAATGGTACGTCGCCAGATGCCCGGTCAGCGTACGGTTGCCCTCTTCCGGCCACGGCGAACTTAAATCGCCGGTCCGCAGACCCGCCTCTACATGGCCCACCGGTATGCGCTGGTAAAACGCCGCCAGGCTCGCCGCCATCGTGGTGGTGGTATCGCCATGCACCAGCACCACGTCGGGTTTAAACGACTCCAGAACCGGCTTCAGCCCCTCAAGAATACGGCAGGTGATCTCGGTGAGCCCCTGTCCCGGCTTCATGATGTTGAGATCGTAGTCCGGGGTGATGGAGAATAGTTTCAACACCTGATCGAGCATCTCCCGATGCTGCGCGGTCACGCATACTTTCGCCTCAAAATGAGGATCCTTTGCCAGCGCATGGACCAGAGGAGCCATCTTGATGGCTTCCGGCCTCGTGCCAAATACAGTTAGTACTTTCACATCGATTCTCTTCGATTAGGCGATGAAGGTCATTTGCCCTTCACCACAGGCCGCAATCACAGGACACGACGACGCGATAACGCCACGCCTGCGCCGATGAGCGCACCCACAATCCCCCACATCACCATCAGAAATACACGGCGCGGGCTATCGCGTTTTACAGGTTCTTCCGGCGTTCGCAAATACCGGTAAGTCTGAAAACGCGGATCCAACGTTGGACCGACGTTCAACGTGCTCAGCATGGCGCGATTCTGGTCGTAATCGAGGTCATATTCCGGTCCGACGGCCTGCAGGTTTTCCAGTCTGGCCTGCAGCATCGGCCTGCCCAATAAAAATAGCTCTGAATCCGGCAACTGATCGGCAGGAACATCCGTTTCGCTGCGCGAGATATTATGCTGCTGAGCGACCTTCAGCGCTTGCTCCACGCTGTGGGTCCGGCGGTTGAAAATAGCCTCGGCCACTTCTTCCTGGCGCTTCACCTGCGCCTTCATTTGTACCGTCCGCGCCGCCCAGGCGCCTTTGAGCTCGTCGTTAAGATGGCCGGCCGCCCGCTGGCTGGCGAAAGCCACATACTGGCGCAGCAAATTATTGGCATCCTGCCCGGTCTCGGCGGTCAGTTTGACGCTGTCGTTGACGCTCTTGGCCGCATCGCCTGGCATAAACTGGATATTGTTAATTAAATCATCCAGCATCGCCGCATCGGCGCGAGCATTACCCGACTGTCGCTGCTTGTAGTAGTCCGTTTGCAGCCAGAAATCACGCCGGGTATCCCAGGAGGCCAACTGCATGATGAACTCTTTATACGCTTCATCCATGGCGGAAGGCTGATCCACCGAGGCCAGGTCGGCTTTGATATCCAGATTGCGTAAGAACTGCTGCTGGGAATAGTACCCCCCCAACATGTTGACAGTAGGCCGATCGGTGATCGCCGTGGCGCTCCACTCCTGGCGAGCAAAGAAGGTGTACACCAACACGATAGCGGCGAAGAGTACAGCACCGCCGACTATCCAGCCTTTTCCTGCCCATAAAGCGCGAAACAGCCCGCGAATATCCAGCTCGTTCTCAACGTTCACTGATTGTGCTCCCGGTAATGGTTGAGTCATCACATCCCCAGCTTTACTTGGTTAGTTTCGGATTATTGCCGCTGTGTCGCCGAATTCTGCGTCTGATGCGCTTAACCAGACGCGCCACTTTCCAGGCGCGCTTAATACAGTAGCCATAAAGGAAGAAGGCCACCAAAAAGAGAATTAACATCACCCATTCCGGCACAATGCGGGTATATTCCGCCGCGACGCCAACCAGCGCCAGCAGGGCAGCGGCCAGGGTGATCAGGACGAACGCCTGGCGGGAAGTAAACCCGGCGCGCATGATCAAATGATGAATATGCTGCCGGTCCGGTGAGAAAGGACTCATGCCTTTGCGCAGGCGGCGATACATAATCGCCACCATATCCATCAACGGGATAGCGATAATCCACAGCGCGGTGACCGGGCTGATGGGATGCGTTTTACCTTGTGTGGTTTCCAGCAGGATCCAGATGATGGTGAAGCCAATCATGGTGCTGCCGGCGTCACCCATAAAAACTTTATAGCGGCGGCCGAGGGCGCCAAGATTAAGAAGAATATAGGGCAGAATGGCGGCGATCATCGCAAAACACCACATCGCCAGGCTGTACTGACCGTCAAACCAGAGGATGATCCCGGTCGCCGCAAAGGAGACGGATGACAGGCCGCCGAGCAGGCCGTCAATCCCATCGACCATATTAAACGCGTTGATGGCGGCCCAGACGGCAAACAGAGTGAGGAAGAAGCCGAAAGGCCCCAGCACCAGCTCCCACGAGCCAAAAATAAAGCCCAGACTACTCAGATGCAGATTCCCTGCCATCATCATAATCACGGCGATCGCGGCCTGAATGACCGCGCGAATTTTCACGCTGATGTCGAAGCGATCGTCCAGCGCGCCAACCAGCACCAATACCCCCGCACAGGCCAGATACAGCGAGGCGTGAGGAATATAATAATCGGCGATGGCGAAGGTGAAACAGATGCCTGCATAAACTGAGATACCACCGACCAACGGAATCAACCCCTGATGCCGTTTGCGATAGTTTGGTTTATCCACTAACCCAATCTTTTTTGCCACTTTCCGCGCGACAAAAATAAAGAGGGTCGTGAATAAGAAAATACTGATTAATTCAGTAATAGCAGTGAGTAAATTCACAACGCATGTGCTCTCAGCATAGTTAATCCGGGAAGTATAGCGATGATGCCCCAACTCCAGAAGGGGAAAAGCAGAACATTACAAATTTATTGTATAGATTTTAGTCTGTTAAAGCTGTCTCCGCCTGCTGTCCGGCGCCATTATACGACAACTTTCGTCCCGCTTTCTCTGTCTCTGGATCATACAAATCCCAAAATGAAAACGCCACGCAAAGGCGTGGCGTTTTTGGCTTTTTTTACCTTACGAGCGCTTCATCATATCGAAGAAGTCATCATTCGTCTTAGTCATTGCCAGTTTATTAATGAGGAACTCCATCGCGTCGATCTCACCCATCGGATGGATAATTTTGCGCAGGATCCACATTTTCTGCAGCTCTTCCTGAGTGGTGAGCAGCTCTTCTTTACGCGTACCGGAACGGTTGTAATCGATAGCCGGGAAGACGCGTTTTTCGGCAATCTTACGAGAGAGGTGAAGCTCCATGTTACCGGTGCCTTTAAACTCTTCGTAGATAACTTCATCCATTTTGGAGCCGGTGTCGATCAGCGCCGTGGCGATGATGGTCAGGCTGCCGCCCTCTTCGACGTTGCGCGCCGCACCGAAGAAACGCTTCGGACGGTGCAGGGCGTTGGCGTCCACACCACCGGTCAGCACTTTACCGGAAGCCGGGACCACGGTGTTGTAGGCGCGCGCCAGACGGGTAATGGAGTCAAGCAGGATGATAACGTCTTTCTTGTGTTCAACCAGACGTTTCGCTTTCTCGATAACCATCTCAGCAACCTGAACGTGACGGGATGCCGGTTCGTCGAAGGTGGAAGCAACCACTTCACCTTTCACCAGACGCTGCATCTCGGTCACTTCTTCCGGACGTTCGTCGATCAGCAGCACCATCAGCACGCAGTCCGGATGGTTGTAAGCGATGCTCTGCGCGATGTTCTGCAGCAGCATGGTTTTACCGGCTTTCGGCGGCGCGACGATCAGACCACGCTGGCCGCGGCCAATCGGGGAAGCCAGATCCAGTACGCGAGCGGTTAAGTCTTCGGTAGAACCGTTACCACGCTCCATACGCAGACGAGAATTCGCGTGCAGCGGCGTTAAGTTCTCGAACAGGATCTTGTTACGGGCGTTTTCCGGCTTGTCGTAGTTAACTTCGTTAACTTTCAGCAGCGCAAAGTAACGCTCACCCTCTTTCGGAGGACGAATCTTACCGGAAATGGTGTCACCAGTGCGGAGGTTGAAACGGCGGATTTGGCTGGGGGATACGTAGATGTCGTCAGGGCCGGCGAGGTAGGAGCTGTCTGCGGAGCGGAGGAATCCAAATCCATCCTGCAGTATCTCCAGTACGCCGTCGCCAAAGATATCTTCGCCACTCTTCGAATGCTGCTTGAGGATGGCAAAAATAATATCCTGCTTACGCATACGAGCCAGGTTTTCCAGCCCCATATTTTCGCCGAGAGTAATCAGCTCAGAAACCGGCGTATTCTTTAATTCGGTAAGATTCATAGTGGTGTGGGTTCTTAAACTCGGGGTAAATCTCGAACTTAATGTTGTGAATGGTATGGCAGGAACTTCCATGCCTGTTAACGGCCTTCATCTCGTGTCTGTACGTCGCCTGGTCACAGGAAAGAACGCAGAACTGAAACGACTAGACGGAATGAGTGAAAAGCCCGGAATTAATAGCTTCACGCGCATTTTTTGCGGGATGCTTCGGGTAAAACAAGATTCAAACAAGGTATGTTTAAAACGAAGTCTGTGGATTAACTTAGCACGACTCCAGCCGGGCGTCCAGAGTTCCGCAAAAAATAGGAATCTGGACGCCGGAACAGCAATTCGCTTACGCCAGGTTGGCGTCGAGGAACTCTTTCAGCTGACCCTTGGACAGTGCGCCGACTTTGGTGGCCGCCACTTCGCCGTTTTTGAACAGCAGCAGGGTTGGGATGCCGCGAATGCCGTACTTCGGCGCGGTGCCCGGGTTCTGGTCGATGTTCAGCTTAGCTACGGTCAGTTTGCCCTGATACTCTTCAGCGATCTCATCCAGAATCGGGGCGATCATTTTGCACGGACCACACCACTCTGCCCAGAAATCGACGAGGGTCAGCCCGTCAGCCTTGAGTACGTCCGTGTCAAAACTGTCGTCAGTCAGGTGAATAATTTTATCGCTCATATTTAACTCCACAGGAATAAGCCTGGTGTGTTGGTGTCGTAGCCATCAACGACGCGCTGCGGCTACGTTATGCACGCTATTCTTCAGGATACCTCAATTCTCTGGTCTGCCAAATGGCGCGATCCCTCATGGACCCACCCTTTGACGCCAGGGTCACCTGAACGCGCACTGCATATTGCAGATTTATCGCTCCCGGCTCGCTTAGTGGTCTAAGCTATCCTGGATTCGTTCAGTTACCGTAGACGTACCTTGAATAATTTCGTACACCGCCAACGAAAGGTTGACGTTATTTCACCGGATACGCTTTCTTAATGCAATAGTTAGCTGATATTCTACCACACTATGAGCAAAACACATTTAACAGAACAGAAGTTTTCCGACTTCGCCCTGCACCCGGCAGTCATTGAAGCCCTTGAAAAGAAAGGGTTTCATAATTGCACACCTATTCAGGCCCTCGCCCTTCCGCTGACGCTGGAAGGCCGCGATGTCGCCGGGCAGGCGCAAACCGGTACCGGTAAAACGATGGCGTTCCTGACGTCGACGTTTCATTATCTTCTCTCTCACCCGGCTATCGCCGATCGCCAGGTTAACCAGCCGCGCGCGCTGATTATGGCGCCGACGCGCGAACTGGCGGTACAGATCCACGCGGACGCTGAACCGCTGGCGCAGGCCACCGGTCTGAAGCTGGGTCTGGCTTACGGCGGCGACGGCTACGATAAGCAGCTGAAAGTGCTGGAAAGCGGCGTCGATATTCTGATCGGTACCACCGGTCGTCTGATCGATTACGCGAAGCAAAACCACATTAACCTCGGCGCCATTCAGGTCGTCGTGCTGGACGAAGCCGATCGCATGTACGATCTCGGCTTTATTAAAGATATCCGCTGGCTGTTCCGCCGCATGCCGCCGGCCACTCAGCGTCTGAACATGCTGTTCTCCGCGACGCTTTCTTATCGCGTACGCGAACTGGCGTTCGAACAAATGAACAACGCCGAGTACGTTGAAGTCGAGCCGGAACAGAAAACGGGCCACCGTATTAAAGAAGAGCTCTTCTACCCGTCCAACGAAGAAAAAATGCGCCTGCTGCAGACGCTGCTGGAAGAAGAGTGGCCCGATCGCGCCATCGTCTTCGCTAATACCAAGCATCGTTGTGAAGATATCTGGGGCCATCTCGCCGCCGACGGCCATCGCGTAGGTCTGCTGACCGGCGACGTGGCGCAGAAAAAACGTCTGCGGATTCTCGAAGAATTTACCCGCGGCGACCTTGATATTCTGGTCGCGACTGACGTTGCCGCTCGTGGCTTGCACATTCCGGCCGTGACCCACGTCTTTAACTACGATCTGCCGGACGACTGCGAAGATTACGTTCACCGCATTGGCCGTACCGGTCGCGCTGGCGCCAGCGGTCACTCCATCAGCCTCGCCTGCGAAGAGTATGCGCTGAACCTGCCGGCTATCGAAACCTATATTGGTCACTCAATTCCGGTCAGCAAGTACAACCCGGACGCGCTGATGACCGACCTGCCTAAGCCGCTGCGACTGACCCGTGCGCGTCCAGGCAACGGCCCGCGCCGCAGCGGTCCACCGCGCAATCGTCGTCGTTCAGGTTAAGAACTCTATGCTATACGCTCAATCATTCAGAATCTGCCAGGGCGCGTTTCCCCGGCAACCCGCTCAGTTACACGGATTGGGCACAAGCGCCCCGTCGACGAGGGAGCCTTCTGAACGATGAAGAGCATGAGCTCCACCTCGCTGTATGCCGCCATTGATTTGGGCTCCAACAGTTTCCATATGTTGGTGGTGCGCGAGGTGGCTGGCAGTATCCAGACGCTGAGCCGCATTAAGCGCAAAGTTCGTCTGGCCGCCGGCCTGAATAGCGACAACACGCTCTCCGCAGAAGCGATGGAGCGCGGCTGGCAGTGCTTACGCCTGTTTGCCGAACGCCTGCAGGATATTCCGCCGGCGCAAATCCGCGTCGTGGCCACCGCCACGCTGCGTCTTGCCGTCAATGCCGGCGAATTTCTGGCGAAAGCGCAGGAGATCCTCGGCAGTCCGGTACAGGTCATTAGCGGTGAAGAAGAAGCGCGCCTGATTTATCAGGGTGTCGCCCACACCACCGGCGGCGCCGATCAGCGTCTGGTGGTCGATATCGGCGGCGCCAGCACCGAACTGGTGACCGGCACCGGCGCGCAAACGACCTCGCTATTTAGCCTGTCGATGGGCTGTGTGACCTGGCTTGAACGCTATTTCGCCGACCGCAGCCTGACGAAAGAGAATTTCGATCTTGCCGAGGCGGCCGCGCGTGAGGTGCTACTGCCCATCGCCGATGTGCTGCGCTATCACGGATGGAAAGTGTGCGTTGGCGCCTCCGGCACCGTTCAGGCTCTGCAGGAAATTATGATGGCGCAGGGGATGGATGAGCGGATCACCCTGAGCAAACTCCAGCAGCTTAAACAGCGCGCCATCCAGTGCGGACGCCTGGAAGAGCTGGAGATCGAAGGCTTAACCCTTGAGCGAGCGCTGGTGTTTCCGAGCGGGCTGGCGATCCTTATCGCTATCTTCAGCGAACTGAATATTCAGTGTATGACCCTCGCGGGCGGCGCATTACGGGAAGGGCTGGTGTATGGCATGCTGCATCTCTCCGTTGAACAGGACATCCGCAGCCGCACTCTGCGTAATATTC
Organism: Klebsiella sp. GB_Kp056; assembly: GCF_040064755.1. Lineage (NCBI taxonomy): Bacteria > Pseudomonadati > Pseudomonadota > Gammaproteobacteria > Enterobacterales > Enterobacteriaceae > Klebsiella > Klebsiella sp. GB_Kp056. The sequence goes on from NZ_JBEAJA010000045.1 coordinate 67,651, forward strand.
AGCGTCGTTTTATGATCGACACCGAACAGGCCCAGCGCGTCGCTGGTCTCGCCAGCCACCTGCTCAGCCAGCTGGACGGCTGCTGGGAACTGGATCCGCTGAGCCGCGATTTGCTCCTCAGCGCCTGTGCGTTGCATGAGATTGGCCTGAGCGTGGATTTTAAGCGCGCGCCGCAGCACGCGGCCTATCTGGTCAATAATCTCGACCTGCCCGGCTTTACCCCAGCGCAGAAGAAGCTGATTGCGACGCTGCTGCTTAACCAGACTAACGCCATCGACCTCTCATCGCTTCATCAGCAGAACGCCGTCCCGCCGCGGGTTGCCGAACATCTTTGTCGCCTGCTGCGACTGGCGATACTCTTTGCCAGCCGGCGGCGTGACGATTTGCTGCCCGCCATCAATCTGGTGGCCGATGATGAAAAACTGTCCCTGACGCTGCCGGAAAACTGGCTGAATAATCACCCGCTTGGGGCTGAGCTGATCGAACAGGAATGCCAGTGGCAAAGCTATGTGCACTGGATGCTTGAGGTGAAGTAATACGCTGAACATTGCCGGGCGGCGGCTTCGCCTTACCCGGCCTGCGTATCGCTATCCTTTCTCTTTAGCTTTTGCCAGCATGGCGCGAATGTTCGCCACGTTAGCCTGTCCTTTATGCATTCGCTCTTCAGCAGTAATCACTTTGCGCGCCTGCTCCCAAATCAGATCGTCCTGGGGTAGCTCGAGCAGGAAACGGCTCGGTTCCGGGCGCACCACCTCACCATACTGCCGGCGCTCCTTACAGAGCGTAAAGGTCAGCTCTTTCTGCGCACGGGTGATGCCCACGTAGGCTAACCGGCGCTCTTCATCGACGTTATCTTCATCAATGCTGCTCTGGTGCGGGAGCAATCCCTCCTCCATGCCCACCAGGTAAACATACGGGAACTCCAGCCCTTTTGAGGCATGGAGGGTCATCAGCTGCACCTGATCCAGCTCTTCATCCGATTCGCCGCGCTCCATCATGTCGCGCAGCGTAAAGCGGGTGACCACCTGCGTCAGGGTCATCGGCTCATCGATTTCGCTGCCTTCCAGCATCTCGGTCATCCAGGTGAACAGCTGGTTGACGTTTTTCATGCGCATTTCCGCGGCTTTCGGGCTGGGCGAGGTTTCATACAACCAGGATTCGTAGTCAATCCCGCGGATCAAGTCGCGCACGGCGTTGACCGGCTCGCGTTCGGCCAGTTGCTGGATCTCGCGCAGCCAGTGGGTGAAGCGGGTGAGTGATTCATAGCCGCGCCCGGTCAGCGTCTGGCTAAGACCCATATCAAAGCTGGCGGTGAACAATCCTTTGTTGCGGCCCATCGCCCACTCACCGAGCTTTTGCAGCGTCGCCGGGCCGATCTCGCGCTTCGGCGTGTTGACGATACGCAGAAAGGCGCTGTCGTCGTCCGGGTTGGTCAGCACGCGCAGATAGGCCAGCAGATCTTTAATTTCCGGGCGCGAGAAGAACGACGTGCCGCCGGAGATTTTGTACGGGATGCGGTTCTGCATCAGCATCTTTTCAAAGACCCGCGACTGGTGATTGCCGCGATAAAGGATCGCATAGTCTTTGTAATTGGTTTTATTAATAAAGTGGTGGGCGATCAGTTCCCCGGCCACGCGCTCCGCTTCATGATCTTCATTGTTGGCGGAGAGCACTTTCAGCTCAGCGCCGTATCCCAGTTCGGAGAACAGACGCTTTTCAAAAACGTGCGGGTTGTTGGCGATCAGAATGTTAGCGGCTTTCAGAATACGCCCGGAGGAGCGATAGTTCTGCTCAAGCTTGATAACCTGCAGCGCCGGGAAGTCCTGACTGAGCAGCACCAGGTTCTGTGGCCGCGCGCCGCGCCACGAGTAGATCGACTGGTCATCGTCGCCTACCACGGTAAAACGCGCCCGCTGGCCCACCAGCAGCTTCACCAGCTCATACTGGCTGGTGTTGGTATCCTGATACTCATCCACCAGCAGGTAGCGGATCTTATTCTGCCAACGTTCGCGCACCTCCTCGTTGCGCTGCAGCAGCAGCGTCGGCAGCAGGATCAGATCGTCAAAATCGAGGACATTGCAGGCCTTCATATGCGCATCGTACAGCCCATAGCAGTGGGCGAAGATGCGGTCCCGTTCGCCTTTCGCACCCGCGGCGGCCTGGGCCGGGGTTTTCAGATCGTTTTTCCAGTTGGAGATCGTCGAGATCAACTGCTGGAGCACCACTTTGTCATCTTCGATCAACCCTTCGGTCAGCTCTTTGAGCAACGCCACCTGGTCGGTATCGTCGAATAAGGAGAAGTTAGACTTCATGCCCAGCGCGGCGTATTCCCGCTTGATGATATCCAGCCCCAGGGTGTGGAAGGTGGAAATCATCAGCCCGCGCGCCTCTTTGCGCCCCAGCGTTTGCCCAACGCGCTCTTTCATCTCGCGCGCGGCTTTGTTGGTAAAGGTCACGGCCGCGATATGGCGCGCCTGATAGCCGCAGCCGCGGATCAGGTGGGCGATTTTATTGGTGATCACGCGGGTCTTACCGGAGCCGGCGCCCGCCAGCACCAGGCACGGTCCGGTTACAAATTCGACGGCTTGTTGTTGGCCAGGGTTTAAACGCATGGGAGTCTTGCTCAATCTTCGAACGGGGTGGGGATTGTAGCAGAAAGCGGAGCCGAGATTTACCGACTGATGGTAAAGTGAAGAAATCGCGATTAACCCATAGAGCAGAACCATGAAAAAGACCGCAGCAGCCCTGCATATCCTGGTCAAAGAAGAAAAACTGGCCCAGGAGATCCTCGCCAAACTGGAGCGGGGCGTCAGCTTCGATCATCTGGCGAAGCGCTATTCCCAATGTCCGTCGGGGCGCAACGGCGGCGATCTGGGCGAGTTTCAGCAAGGCGCGATGGTCGGCCCATTCGATCAGGCGGTCTTTAGCTGCCCGCTTCTCAAGCCCTACGGTCCGGTAAAAACCAAGTTTGGCTACCATATCATTAAGGTGCTTTATCGCCGCTGACGCGTGGTATATTGCGCCCCGATTTATCTCAACCTATTCAAGGCACGATCATGGCAAAAACAGCAGCAGCACTGCATATTCTTGTTAAAGAAGAGAAACTGGCTCTGGATCTTCTGGAGCAGATTAAAAACGGCGCCGACTTCGGTAAGCTGGCAAAGAAACACTCTATTTGCCCATCAGGCAAACGCGGCGGTGATTTAGGTGAATTCCGCCAGGGCCAGATGGTCCCGGCGTTCGATAAAGTGGTCTTCTCCTGTCCAGTGCTGGAGCCAACCGGACCGCTGCATACCCAGTTCGGCTACCACATCATCAAAGTCCTGTACCGGAAATAATAAAAAAACCCGGGGATCTTAATCTCCGGGTTTTTGCCTGATGGCGCTTCGCTTATCAGGCCTACTAAACAAATTCATTCTTCTATGGATTTCAGCTTGCCGGAAGGCGGCCAGGAAGTACATCCCCAGGAACATAGATTACTATGTGACTGGGGTGTACGTACCGTAGCCAACGCATCGGCCAGTCGAAAGACGGCGAGGAATTAGCCGGCAACCGCAATACGCTTCATATCGGTCATATAGCCACGCAGTTTGTGACCCACTTTCTCGATCTGGTGGCTGCGGATGGCTTCGTTGACATCACGCAGCTGGGCGTTGTCTACCGCGCCTTCGGCAATCGCCGTACCCAGGTCGCCAGTCTGCAGGGTGGTCATGAACTCTTTCAGCAGCGGTACGCAAGCGTAAGAGAACAGGTAGTTACCATATTCAGCGGTATCGGAGATAACCACGTTCATCTCGTACAGACGCTTACGGGCGATGGTGTTGGCGATCAGCGGCAGCTCGTGCAGTGATTCGTAGTAAGCGGACTCTTCGATGATGCCGGAATCGACCATGGTTTCGAACGCCAGCTCAACGCCTGCTTTCACCATCGCGATCATCAGAACGCCTTTATCGAAGTACTCCTGCTCGCCGATTTTACCTTCATACTGCGGCGCAGTTTCGAACGCGGTTTTACCCGTATCTTCACGCCAGGTCAGCAGTTTCTTATCGTCGTTCGCCCAGTCCGCCATCATACCGGAGGAGAATTCGCCGGAAATGATGTCGTCCATGTGTTTCTGGAACAGCGGCGCCATAATCTCTTTCAGCTGCTCGGAGAGCGCATAAGCGCGCAGTTTCGCCGGGTTAGAGAGGCGATCCATCATCAGGGTGATGCCGCCCTGCTTCAGCGCTTCGGTGATGGTTTCCCAGCCGAACTGAATCAGTTTTTCTGCATACGCCGGGTCGGTACCTTCCGCCACCAGCTTGTCGAAGCACAGCAGAGAACCCGCCTGCAGCATGCCGCAGAGGATGGTCTGCTCGCCCATCAGGTCAGATTTCACTTCTGCCACGAAGGAAGACTCCAGGACGCCCGCACGGTGGCCGCCGGTCGCCGCTGCCCATGCTTTCGCAATGGCCATGCCTTCGCCTTTCGGGTCATTTTCCGGGTGTACCGCGATAAGCGTCGGTACGCCGAAACCGCGTTTGTACTCTTCACGCACTTCGGTACCCGGGCACTTCGGCGCCACCATCACCACGGTGATGTCTTTACGGATCTGCTCGCCCACTTCCACGATGTTGAAGCCGTGGGAATAGCCCAGCGCCGCGCCGTCTTTCATCAGCGGCTGTACGGAGCGCACAACGTCAGAGTGCTGTTTGTCCGGGGTCAGGTTAACCACCAGGTCCGCCTGTGGGATCAGCTCTTCATAAGTGCCGACCTTAAAACCGTTTTCGGTCGCTTTACGCCAGGAGGCGCGCTTCTCGGCGATCGCTTCTTTGCGCAGCGCATAGGAGATATCCAGGCCGGAGTCACGCATGTTCAGACCCTGGTTCAGACCCTGCGCGCCGCAGCCGACGATGACCACTTTTTTACCCTGAAGGTAGCTTGCGCCATCGGCGAATTCGTCGCGCGCCATAAAGCGGCATTTGCCCAGCTGTGCCAGCTGCTGGCGCAGGTTCAGTGTATTAAAGTAGTTAGCCATGTCTGTAACTCCGTGATGTTGTGTCGTGCTTATTGTTCGGTTCGCTTTTGCGAGAATGAACTTACTATATGACAGGAATTTTATTGCGGAAATTGATATATTCACAACGTCACGTTGCATTTTATGAAATACAAAACCGGGGAGTACGCGCCGTGGATTTACGCGATCTGAAAACCTTTCTGCATCTGGCGGAAAGCCGCCATTTTGGCCGCAGCGCGCGGGCCATGCACGTCAGCCCGTCGACGCTTTCGCGCCAGATCCAGCGCCTGGAAGAGGACCTCGGCCAGCCGCTGTTCGTGCGAGATAATCGCACGGTGACCCTGACCGAAGCCGGGGAAGAGTTACGCACCTTTGCCCAGCAGACTTTACTGCAGTATCAGCAGCTTCGCCACGCCATCGATCAGCAGGGCCCTTCGCTCTCCGGCGAGCTGCACATCTTCTGCTCTGTCACCGCCGCCTATAGCCATCTGCCGCCGATCCTCGACCGCTTTCGCGCCGCGCATCCCTCGGTAGAGATCAAGCTGTCGACCGGCGACGCCGCCGACGCCATGGAGAAGGTGGTCACCGGCGAAGCCGACCTGGCGATTGCCGGTAAGCCGGAGACCCTGCCAGGGTCGGTGGCGTTTTCGATGCTGGAGAACCTCGCCGTGGTGTTAATTGCCCCGGCCCTTCCCTGCCCGGTGCGCAACCAGGTGACCGTCGAGCGTCCGGACTGGTCGACAGTGCCGTTTATCATGGCTGACCAGGGGCCGGTACGTCGGCGTATCGAGCTGTGGTTTCGACGGCATAAAATCAGCAATCCGTCGATCTACGCCACCGTCGGGGGCCACGAAGCGATGGTGTCGATGGTCGCCCTGGGATGCGGCGTGGCGCTGCTGCCGGAGGTGGTGCTGGAGAACAGTCCGGAGCCGGTACGCAACAGGGTGATGATTCTGGAGCGCAGCGATGAGCAAACCCCGTTCGAGCTCGGCGTTTGCGCACAAAAAAAGCGGCTGCATGAGCCGCTTATTGATGCTTTCTGGAAAATCCTGCCGAACCACTAGCCCGCGAGGAAAAAGCGGAATGCCGGGTTATGGGTCTCATCGTGACACTCATAGCCCAGCTCATTGAGACGAGTTTCAAAGTCCGGCTCGTGCTCGCCCAGCTCGAAGGCCGCCAAAACCCGACCATAGTCGGTGCCGTGGCTACGGTAGTGGAACAGCGAAATATTCCAGTGGGTGCCAAGGGTGTGCAGGAACTTCAGCAGCGCCCCCGGGGACTCCGGAAATTCGAAGCTGAACAGCCGCTCCTGCAGCGCTTTGGACGGTCGGCCGCCAACCATATAGCGCACATGGAGCTTGGCCATTTCGTCATCGGAAAGGTCAACGACGCTGTAGCCGCCATCGTTCAGTAACTGGAGGATCTCTTTCCGCTCCTCCAGCCCACGACTCAGACGCACCCCCACAAAGATGCAGGCGTCTTTGGCATCGGCAAAGCGGTAGTTGAACTCGGTCACCGAACGCCCCCCCAGCAGCTGGCAAAACTTCAGAAAGCTGCCTTTCTCTTCCGGGATCGTCACCGCCAGCAGCGCTTCGCGCTGTTCCCCGAGCTCGCAGCGTTCAGACACGTAGCGCAGACCGTGGAAGTTGACGTTGGCCCCGGACAGAATGTGAGCCAGTCGCTCGCCGCGAATATTGTGCTGGGCGACATATTTCTTCATCCCCGCCAGCGCCAGGGCGCCGGAAGGCTCTGCCACCGCCCGCACATCTTCGAACAAATCCTTCATCGCCGCGCAAATAGCGTCGCTGTCGACGGTGATGATGTCGTCCAGATACTCCTGGCACAGACGGAAGGTTTCATCGCCGATGCGTTTGACCGCCACGCCTTCGGCAAACAAGCCGACGCGCGGCAGATCCACCGGATGACCGGCATCCAGCGCCGCCTTCAGGCAGGCCGAATCTTCCGCTTCCACCGCTATCACTTTAATCTGCGGCATCAGTTGCTTGATCAACACCGCCACGCCTGCCGCCAGGCCGCCGCCGCCCACCGGGACGAACACGCGGTCAATGTGGGCATCCTGCTGCAGCAGCTCCAGCGCCAGGGTTCCCTGACCGGCGATGACCATCGGGTGATCGAACGGCGGCACCCAGGTAAAACCCTGCTGCTGCGCCAGCTCGATCGCTCTCGCCTTCGCTTCGTCAAAATTGGCGCCATGCAGCAGCACTTCGCCGCCAAAGCCGCGAACGGCATCCACTTTGATGTCGGCGGTCGCTACCGGCATCACGATCAGCGCCTTAACGCCCAGCCGCGATGCGGAGAACGCCACGCCCTGGGCATGATTGCCCGCCGAGGCGGTGATCACCCCGTGGGATTTCTGTTCCGCGGTCAGGCTGGACATCATCGCGTAGGCGCCGCGCAGCTTAAAGCTGTGTACCGGTTGGCGATCTTCGCGCTTCACCAGAATAACGTTATCCAGGCGAGAAGAGAGTTTGTCCATTTTTTGCAGCGGCGTTTTCTGCACCGCTTCATAAACCGGCGCGCGCAGCACTGCTCTCAGGTATTCGGCGCCCTCGGGGGCGCCGGAGAGGGGTTGTGAATCCGCCATGATTAGCCACCCAGTTTCGATTTATCGCGAACCGCGCCTTTGTCAGCGCTGGTCGCCAGGCTGGCGTAGGCGCGAAGGGCAAAGGAGACCTGACGCTGGCGATGCTTCGGCGTCCACGCCTGGTCGCCACGCGCTTCCTGGGCTTCACGACGCGCCGCAATTTCCGCATCGCTCAGCTGCAGCTGGATGCTGCGGTTCGGAATATCAATCGCGATCATGTCGCCATCTTCAATGAGCGCAATGTTGCCGCCGCTCGCCGCTTCCGGTGAGACATGACCGATAGAGAGCCCTGAGGTGCCGCCGGAGAAACGGCCATCGGTGATCAGTGCGCAGGCTTTGCCCAGCCCCATCGACTTCAGGAAGCTGGTGGGGTAAAGCATCTCCTGCATCCCCGGCCCGCCTTTCGGCCCTTCGTAGCGGATCACCACGACGTCGCCTTCAACGACTTTACCGCCGAGGATGGCCTCTACCGCATCGTCCTGGCTCTCATATACTTTCGCCGGACCGGTAAATTTCAGGATGCTGTCGTCCACGCCGGCGGTTTTCACGATACAACCGTTTTCCGCGAAATTGCCGTACAGCACCGCCAGGCCGCCGTCCTTGCTGTAAGCATGTTCCAGAGAACGGATACAGCCTTCGGCGCGATCGTCATCCAGCGTATCCCAGCGGCAGTCTTGCGAGAACGCCTGGGTGGTACGGATGCCCGCCGGGCCGGCGCGGAACATCTTTTTCACCGCATCGTCCTGGGTGACCATCACATCGTACTGTTCCAGGGTCTGCGGCAGCGTCAGGCCGAGGACGTTTTTAACCTCGCGATTCAGCAGCCCGGCGCGGTCCAGCTCGCCCAGAATGCCCAGCACGCCGCCGGCGCGATGCACATCTTCCATATGGTATTTCTGCGTGCTCGGCGCCACCTTACACAGCTGCGGCACTTTGCGGGAGAGCTTATCGATATCGCTCATGGTGAAATCGATTTCAGCTTCCTGCGCCGCCGCCAGCAGGTGCAGAACGGTGTTGGTGGAACCGCCCATGGCGATATCCAGCGTCATGGCGTTCTCAAAGGCCGCCTTGCTGGCGATATTGCGCGGCAGCGCGGAAGCGTCATCCTGCTCGTAATAGCGTTTGGTCAGCTCAACGATACGTTTCCCGGCGTTAAGGAACAGCTCCTTACGATCGGCGTGGGTCGCCAGCAGAGAGCCGTTACCCGGCTGCGACAGGCCCAGCGCTTCGGTCAGGCAGTTCATGGAGTTGGCGGTAAACATCCCGGAACAGGAGCCGCAGGTCGGACAGGCGGAGCGTTCCACCTGATTACTCTGCTCGTCGGACACTTTCGGATCCGCCCCCTGGATCATCGCATCCACCAGGTCGAGCTTGATGATTTTATCTGACAGCTTGGTTTTCCCGGCTTCCATTGGGCCGCCGGACACAAAGATCACCGGAATGTTCAGGCGCAGGGAAGCCATCAACATCCCCGGGGTGATTTTGTCGCAGTTGGAGATACAGACCATCGCATCCGCACAGTGGGCGTTAACCATGTACTCCACCGAGTCGGCAATCAGCTCGCGGGATGGCAGTGAATAGAGCATACCCCCGTGGCCCATGGCGATCCCATCATCCACTGCGATGGTGTTGAATTCTTTGGCCACGCCACCGGCGGCTTCAATCTGCTCGGCAACCAGTTTGCCGAGGTCGCGCAGGTGCACGTGCCCGGGAACAAACTGGGTAAAGGAGTTAACGACGGCGATAATCGGTTTGCCGAAATCGGCATCGGTCATCCCGGTTGCGCGCCACAACGCGCGGGCGCCCGCCATATTGCGGCCATGTGTGGTGGTGGCGGAACGGTACTTAGGCATGCTCTTTTTACTCCCATCTGTGTTTATTAAATGGGACGGTGCGTGCCGTCCCATTTTTAATTACTTACTTACCGGATCCAACCAGCCCCATTTGTCTTCTGTTTCACCGGTGAAGAGGCCAAAGAAGGCTTCCTGAATGCGTTTGGTAACCGGACCGCGACGGCCTGCGCCGACCTGGATGCCATCCACGCTGCGTACCGGGGTGATTTCCGCCGCGGTGCCGGACATGAAGACTTCATCCGCCAGGTACAGGGATTCACGGGACAATACCTGCTCGCGGACTTCAATACCGAGATCTTTCGCCAGCTTGATGATGGCGTCGCGGGTAATGCCCGGCAGCGCGGAAGAGGTAAACGGCGGGGTGAACAGCACGCCGTCCTTCACTTCAAACAGGTTTTCGCCTGCGCCTTCCGAGATATAGCCGTTAACATCGAGGGCGATACCCTCCTGGTAGCCATGGCGACGCGCTTCGCTGCCAACCAGCAGCGAGGAGAGATAGTTGCCGCCGGCTTTCGCCGCCGTCGGGATGGTGTTCGGCGCCGCGCGGTTCCAGGAAGAGACCATTGCATCGATCCCCTGCTCCAGCGCTTCTGCGCCGAGGTAGGCTCCCCACGGGAACGCCGCGATGATCACGTCAGTGTTGTAACCCGGAGGCGGGTTTACCCCCATGCCGACATCGCCAACAAACACCAGCGGGCGGATATAAGCGCTGGTCAGATTATTGGTGCGAATGACTTCGCGGCAGGCTTCCATCAGTTCGTCGACGCTCTGGGAGACCGGGAAACGATAAATTTTGGCTGAATCATGCAGACGCTGCATATGTTCGCGATGACGGAACACCACCGGGCCTTTGTGCGAGTCATAACAACGGATGCCTTCGAATACCGAGGTGCCATAGTGCAGCGCATGGGACATCACATGAACTTTCGCTTCGCCCCACGGAACCATCTCGCCATTGAACCAGATGTAATCAGCTTTTTTCGTCGTCATTTTTCTTCCTTTGCGCTCAGGCGCGGATTTGTTGTGATGTGGGTTGCTGGATCTCGACGCAGGCAACGTCGACCAGTTTGCTTAATTGACTAAACAGTAATTCGACGGGCCGCGGGCTGGCAACGGTCAATTCGATATTTATGTTCTGTGCGTCCGCCGCGGTTTCCATGTTCATTGCGCAGATTTGGAAACCACGGTGGCGGACAACGCGCAGCACGCGCTCTAAGGTTTCCGGGTTGAAACGTGCCTGTAAAGCGACCTGATGTTGCATCATGATAATTTCTCCAGCATTTCAGAGTTACTGGCGCCGGGCGGCACCAACGGCCAGACATTCTCAAGTTCGTCGATTGAGACATGAAGCAGGTATGGCCCCTGGCTCGAAAGCATGGTGTCGAGTGCCGCTTCAACCTGGTCTTTACGGGTGATGTGTTGGCCAGGAATACCGAAGGCGCTGGCCAGCGTGAGGAAATCAGGGTTATCAGTCAGAGTGGTTTCGCTATAACGTTCCTGGAAAAACAGCTGCTGCCATTGTCGAACCATCCCTAACCGCTGGTTGTCGAGTAATACGATCTTAAGCGGTAACTGCTTGCGTTTAACGGTGCCCAGCTCCTGCACATTCATCATGAAGGAGCCGTCACCGGAGATACAGATCACTGTATCGTTAGGGCGCGCCACCTGGGCGCCAACGGCGGCCGGCAGGCCAAAGCCCATGGTGCCTAAGCCGCTGGAGGTGATGAAGTTTTCCGGGCGGGTATAGGTCATATGCTGAGCCGACCACATCTGATGCTGACCAACGTCGGTTGTCACCACGCTGTCCGCCGGCTTGCGGTCGGAAAGCTGTTTCAGCAACAGCGGCGCGTAGATTGCCTCACCGGGATGATCGTAACGCCAGGCGTGATCGGCACGCAGCGCGGCACTCCGCTCGCGCCAGCCATCGATAGCTAACGGCTGCTGCAGCGCCGGCAGCAAGCGGTTCAGGTCGCCGGTCAGACCGATGTGCGCCTGGCGCAGCTTGTTCAGCTCCGCCGGATCGATGTCCATATGGATCACTTTGGCATGCGGCGCGAAGGTGTTGAGCTTGCCGGTCACGCGATCGTCAAAGCGCGCGCCGACGGCAATCAGCAGATCGCACTCCTGTACCGCCAGGTTGGCCGCCTTGGTGCCGTGCATTCCCAGCATGCCGAGATAATACGGGTAATCGGCGTCCACCACGCCCAGCCCTTTCAGAGTGCAGGTCGCCGGCATCCGGGTTACGGCGAGGAATTCACGCAGCGCCGGTACCGCCTGCGCCATGCCGACCCCGCCGCCAACATACAGTATCGGTTGCTGCGATTGAGCCAGCATCTGCAGAGCCTGAGCCACTTCCGCCTGCGGAAATGCCATCTCATCGGCGACCGTAGAGAAATGGGGATCGAGATCGCCCTGCGCCATCTGAATATCCTTAGGGATATCAACCAGCACCGGGCCTGGACGGCCTGAGTTTGCCACCTGGAAAGCTTCAGCAATGACCCGCGGCAGCTCGTCCAGAGACTGCACGAGGAAACTGTGCTTAGTACAGGCCAGTGACAAACCGAGAACGTCTACTTCCTGAAACGCATCCGTGCCGATGAAGGGCGCGGCCACCTGGCCGGTGATGGCGACAATGGGGATGGAGTCAAGCAAAGCGTCCGCCAGGCCGGTGATCAGATTGGTCGCGCCCGGGCCGGAGGTCGCGATACACACTCCGGTTTTACCGGTTGCTCGCGCATAACCAATGGCCGCCATGGCTGCCCCTTGCTCATGCCGGCACAGCAGGTGCTCCACGCCGCCGTCATACAGTGCATCGTAAACCGGCATAATTGCGCCACCCGGATAGCCAAAAACGGTGTCGACCCCCTGTGTCCGCAAAGCATGTACCACCCACTGCGCGCCATTCATAGTTAGTTCCCCGTCATAAATCGGGAGAAACAGAATTTTATGCTAAAAGTCATCATCTGCTCCTCGCTTAGGTTATTTCAGTTATAAAAAAACCCCCGGACCTTTCGGTGCGGGGGTCTTAGTTCGTTAAGGCTTGATTATTAAGCCTTTCCTCGTCCAAGTGCAGCCCCGCACGGTGGGATAATAATCACCACCACGCTAATCACGACCAGGCTAATCACTCGTAGAAGGGCTGTCATTTTCTGTACTTTCTGGCTTCTTGTTCGAAGGAATACCTAAAGAGGTACCACAGACATCACATAAAACACAAGATTTTTTTATATCTCCGTTGCTGAGCAGCCTAACAGTTTCAGCAAAAATAATTGTTTTATATGAAAAAAATCAGAAATGAAAAAAATTCAGTTTTCTCTCGCCTGGCGCGCGCTTTTGCGCGTGCCTTTCCCACGCCACTCTCTTTTGCGAGCGAAATTCCATTTTCGGCTAAATGTAACGATATAGCGCGAAAAGTATGGAATTATGGTCCTAAATTCTCACTATTACCGCTCCCGTTTTACCACAGGTCAGCCATAATCCTGCCTGGTCCAGGAGGTTTTATGTCGCTCGCCATCGTCTATACTCGCGCGGCGCTTGGTATCGAAGCGCCATTGATTACTGTCGAGGTTCATCTCAGCAACGGTCTGCCCGGCCTGACTATGGTCGGACTGCCGGAGACTACCGTGAAAGAGGCCCGTGACCGGGTCCGTAGCGCCCTGATCAACAGCGGCTACGCTTTCCCTGCGAAGAAAATAACCATTAACCTGGCGCCAGCGGATCTACCTAAAGAGGGCGGACGATACGATCTGCCTATCGCTCTCGCGCTTCTCGTCGCCTCAGAGCAGCTCAATACGACGCGACTGAATCACTATGAGTTTGTGGGCGAACTCGCCCTCACAGGTGGGTTACGTGGCGTTCCAGGGGCGATCCCCAGCGCAATGGAGGCCATCAAAGCCGGCCGGCGTATCGTCGTCTCCGCTGATAATGCGGCTGAGGTCGGCCTGATCGGCGGCAGCGATTGCCTGGTCGCCGACCATCTGCAGGAGGTGTGCGCTTTTCTCGCGGGGCAGACATCGCTTTCACCGCCTCTTGCCGAGGCACCCATTGTTGATGAACGCGGCGAAGATTTGCGCGATGTTATCGGCCAGCAGCAGGGAAAACGAGCGCTGGAGATTGTGGCCGCCGGGGGTCACAACCTGCTCCTGATAGGCCCGCCCGGCACCGGGAAAACCATGCTTGCCAGCCGGCTACCCGGTCTCCTGCCGCCATTAAGCAATCAGGAAGCACTGGAGAGCACCGCCATTCAGAGCCTGGTCAATCTGCATACCGCGAAGACCCGGTGGCGTCAGAGGCCGTTTCGCGCGCCTCACCATAGCGCCTCGCTGGCAGCGATGGTGGGCGGCGGCTCAATACCGGTCCCCGGTGAGATTTCCCTGGCCCATAATGGCGTGCTGTTTCTTGATGAACTGCCTGAGTTTGAGCGGCGTGTACTGGATGCGCTGCGCGAACCCATTGAGTCAGGCAAGATCCACATATCACGCTCGCGCGCCAAAATTGACTATCCGGCGCGCTTTCAGCTTATCGCGGCGATGAACCCAAGCCCGACAGGGCATTATCAGGGCAAACATAATCGTACATCGCCTGAGCAGACATTACGTTATCTGGGACGTCTGTCAGGCCCCTTCCTTGACCGCTTCGATCTCTCCTTAGAGATCCCGCTGCCGCCGCCAGGGATACTGAGCCAGGGCACGCAGGGCGAAGAGTCTAGCGCAACGGTCCGGCAGCGGGTGCTGGCGGCGCGCGAACGGCAAATGCTCAGGCAAAATAAGCTCAATGCTCATCTTGAGAATCGTGAAATGAAGAGCTGCTGCCACTTACGGCGGGAGGACGCTGTCTGGCTGGAACAGACGCTAACGCAGTTGGGGCTCTCTATTCGAGCCTGGCAGCGTCTGTTAAAGGTGGCGAGAACCATTGCCGATCTGGCAGAGGCTGAAGAGATTGAACGCCGTCATTTGCAGGAGGCGCTCAGCTATCGGGCGATAGACCGGATGCTAAACCATCTGCAGAAAATGATGGCGTAAAAAAAAGGGCTTACGCCCTTTTTTCTTAGTCATCGCTTTCGGTGTAATCGTCAGCGCCTTCCATCTGCGGTTTGCCGCCGGAAAGGGTATGGAAACGCTTCGGCCGCTTGATGCGCGCCATATACTTAATCCATACGCGTTCTGCTTCCGTTACCGGCTCACGCTCACCACGGCACACCGAGACAAACTGTTTTTCATCATCGGTAACAGGTTCGCGTTTACCCAGTTCCAGTTCGTTAAAGGCATAACCATGACGTTCCAGCAGTTGCGCCTCTTTGATGGTGAAATCACCGTGACGGGAGAACCCGCGTGGATAATTTTTATTGTCGAAAAAACGATTAGTCGTCGTAAAGCTTTCCGCCATCCTACACGCTCCTGATTCTTTGGCCGAGCTATTTATGGCGCGGAGTATTAGTTACGCTTGACAGAGCGTCAAACAAAACATTTAAATCATCACGACAAATAATTTTGTGGAGAACGGTGTGGATACGGAATTGCTCAAGACTTTCCTGGAAGTGAGCAGAACTCGTCACTTTGGGCGAGCAGCAGAGGCGCTTTACCTGACGCAGTCAGCGGTCAGCTTTCGTATTCGTCAGCTGGAAAATCAACTTGGTGTGAACCTGTTCACCCGACATCGTAATAACATTCGCCTGACGACGGCCGGAGAAAAGCTCCTGCCTTACGCCGAAACGTTAATGAATACCTGGCAGGCTGCGCGCAAGGAGGTCGCACACTCTTCGCGACATAATGAATTCTCCATCGGAGCCAGCGCCTCGCTGTGGGAATGCATGCTTAACGGCTGGCTCGGCACCCTCTACAGCGCACCTTACAATCTCCAGTTTGAAGCGCGTATCGCACAGCGGCAGTCGCTGGTTAAACAGCTTCATGAACGCCAGTTGGATCTGCTGATCACCACCGAATCGCCGAAGATGGATGAATTAAGCAGCCAGCTGTTGGGTAATTTTACCCTTGCCTTGTATTGCGCATCGCCTGCAAAAAACAGAAATGAATTGAATTACTTGCGCCTTGAATGGGGGCCTGATTTTCAGCAAAACGAAGTGGGTCTGATAGGAAGCGATGATGTTCCGCTGCTCACTACCTCTTCAGCTGAATTGATCTACCAGCAATTATCACGCCTGAACGGCTGCTGTTGGCTACCTGTTCGCTGGGCCAAAGAGAAGCATGGGTTACATACGGTCATGGACAGCGCTACGCTTTCCCGCCCACTCTATGCGATCTGGTTACAAAATAGCGATAAGCAGGGGCAGATCCACGAGATCCTGAAAAGCCCTATCCTGGAATAAGCGGTACTCTCCATGGACGGAGAGAAGCAAGGTATTTTGAACAGGGATATTGCAGATGGAGAGTAGAGATAAAAAAAAATCCTTTGCCTGAGCAAAGGATTCTTATAAATGGCAGGGGCGGAGAGACTCGAACTCCCAACACCCGGTTTTGGAGACCGGTGCTCTACCAATTGAACTACGCCCCTAAAGCTTTCTTACCACTAAGCCTGCTATCTGAGCAGGCTTAATGTTAAATAAGTGGCGGAACGGACGGGACTCGAACCCGCGACCCCCTGCGTGACAGGCAGGT